>DASVLN010000749.1:0-9112 GCA_036384855.1 Burkholderiaceae bacterium
GCGCGTACAGCAGCCGGGACTTGGGCAGCACCGCGTCGCGCAGCAGGCCGGTGCTCCGGCCCGACGGCGACATCAGCTCGCGCGCGAGCACGCGCGCGCCCCAGGTCGGCGGTTCGCCGGCCCGCGCGACGAGGGCCCGCAGCAGCGCCTGCAGCCTGTCCTGGGGCGCCGCCGGCATCGTCGTGATGCGCGCGAGCTCCTCCATCGAGATGAGCTGGCGATGGGCCTCGACCAGCACCGCGTCGTACAGCGCGTCGCGGCTGCCGAAGTGGTAGTTCACCGCGGCCACGTTGACCTGCGCGCGTTCGCAGATCTCCTTGCTCGTCATGCCGGCGAAGCCGCGCTCCGCGCAAAGCTCGCCGGCGACCTGCAGGATGCGCCGCCGCGTCTCGGCGCCGTCCGTGCGCGGCGGCCGCGCGCGGGCGGCGGGTGTTCGTCTCGGTGCTGGCTGGCCCATGCCGTAGCGTAGCAGCGGCGCGGCCGACGCCGCCGGGCGGCCGGGGCCGCCTGCGCCACGACGCAGGCCGTCCATTCCCGTGGCATCATTCGGTCAAATTCAAATTTGATTTAGGCACGCGAGTTGCCGCGCCGCTGGCGAATCCGCGATCCATCCACCGATCCACAGGAGCCGATGATGTCGACCATCCGAAAGACGCAGTGCTGCATTGCCGGAGGCGGCCCGGCGGGGATGATGCTGGGCCTGCTGCTCGCGCGCGCCGGCATCGAGGTCGTCGTGCTCGAGAAGCACGCCGACTTCCTGCGCGACTTCCGTGGCGACACCGTGCATCCCTCGACGCTGACGGTGATGGACGAGCTCGGGCTGCTGGATCGGTTCCTGCGGCTGCCGCATCAGCGGATGGAGCGCGCGGAGGGCCTGTTCGGCACCGAGCGCGTGCGGGTGGCGGACTTCGCCCGCCTGCCGGTGAAGTGCCCCTACATCGCCTTCATGCCGCAGTGGAACTTCCTGGACTTCCTGGCCGGCGAGGCGCGGCGGCTGCCCAACTTCACGCTGCTGATGCAGGCCGAGGCGCACGCGCTGCGGCGCGAGGGAGACCGGATCGCGGGCGTCGTCGCGCGAACGCCGCAGGGCGAGCTCGCCATCGATGCCGTTCTCACGGTGGGCGCCGACGGCCGGGGCTCGGCGATCCGCACCGCCGCCGGGCTGCGGCCGCGCGCGCTCGGCGCGGCGATGGACGTCCTCTGGTTCCGCGTCGCCCGCGACCCCTCGGACGCCGACAACGCGCTGCTGCGGGTGCGGGACGGCCATGTCCTCGTGACGATAGACCGCGGCGACTACTGGCAATGCGCCTACGTGATCCCCAAGGGCGGCGCCGACGCCGTCCGCGCGCGCGGCCTGGCCGCGCTGCACGACGACGTCGCCGCCGTCGATCCCGCCCTGCGCGCGGCCCTGGCGGAGGTGCGCAGCTGGGACGACGTGAAGCTGCTGACGGTGACCGTCGACCGCCTCGACCGCTGGCACCTTCCGGGCCTGCTGTTCATCGGCGACGCCGCGCACGCGATGTCGCCGATCGGCGGCGTCGGCATCAACCTGGCGGTGCAGGACGCGGTCGCTGCGCACAACCTGCTCGCCCCCGCGCTGCGGCGGGGAGACGTCGCCGAGGACGTCCTCGCCGCCGTGCAGCGCAGGCGCCGGCTGCCCACGGCGCTCACCCAGCGCGTGCAGATGCTGGCGCAGGACGCGTTGATCCGGCCCGCGCTGCAGGGCCGGTCGGTGCGGCATGCGCCGCTCGCGCTGCGGGTCGTCTCGCACAGCCGGCTGCTCCAGGGCCTGATGGCGCGCCTGATCGGCACCGGCATTCGCCCGGAGCACGTGGCGGCACCATGACAGGCCGCGGCCGACCGGCGCGCCCGTGTCGAATCGGGCATTCATCGGTCGTTTCGGCAGGCTGTGGTTTTGAACAGTAGGTGACAATGGGCGCATGGCCGCACCCAAGACCGTCTACACCTGCACCGCCTGCGGCGGAACGAATCCCAAGTGGCTGGGCCGCTGCCCGCACTGCAGCGCCTGGAACACGCTGGAGGAAGGCATCGCCGAGCCCGGCGCCGGCGGCGGCAGGAACCGCTTCCAGGGCCTCGCACGCAGCCAGCCCGTGACGACCCTGTCCGAGATCGACGCCGCCGACGTCGCGCGCACGCCCACGGGCATCGAGGAGCTCGACCGCGTCCTCGGCGGCGGCATCGTCGCCGGCGGCGTGGTGCTGATCGGGGGCGACCCGGGCATCGGCAAGAGCACGCTGCTGCTGCAGGCCGTGGACGCCCTGGCCACGCAGGTGAAGGTGCTCTACGTCACCGGCGAGGAATCCGGCGCCCAGCTCGCGCTGCGCTCGCGCCGGCTCGACCTCTCCGGCGCCCACGTGCGCGTCCTGGCCGAGATCAACCTCGAGCGCATCCTCGCCACCATCGAGGCGGAACAACCCGCCTTCTGCGTGATCGACTCGATCCAGACGCTCTACTCGGAGCAGCTCGCCTCGGCGCCCGGCTCGGTGGCGCAGGTGCGCGAATGCTCGGCGCAGCTCACGCGCACGGCCAAGGCGGGCGGCTGCGCGATGGTGCTGGTGGGGCACGTGACCAAGGACGGCGCGCTCGCGGGCCCGCGCGTGCTGGAGCACATCGTCGACACGGTGCTGTACTTCGAGGGCGACACGCACTCCAGCTTCCGCCTCGTGCGCGCGTTCAAGAACCGCTTCGGCGCGGTCAACGAGATCGGCGTGTTCGCGATGACCGAGCGCGGCCTGAAGGGCGTCGCCAACCCGAGCGCGATCTTCCTGTCCACGCACGGCGAGCCGGTGCCCGGCTCCTGCGTGCTCGTGACGCTGGAGGGCACGCGGCCGATGCTGGTCGAGATCCAGGCCCTCGTCGACACCGGCGGCCCGAGCCCGCGCCGGCTGTCGGTCGGCCTCGAGCGCGACCGCCTCGCGATGCTGCTGGCGGTGCTGCACCGGCACGCGGGCGTGTCCACCGGCGACCAGGACGTGTTCGTCAACGCGGTCGGCGGCGTGCGCATCAGCGAGCCGGCGGCCGACCTGGCGGTGCTGCTGGCGATCCAGAGCTCGCTGCGCAACCGCGCGCTGCCGCGCGGCTTCCTGGCCTTCGGCGAGGTCGGCCTCGCGGGCGAGGTCCGTCCTGCGCCGCGCGGCCAGGATCGCCTGAAGGAGGCCGCCAAGCTCGGCTTCTCGGTGGCGATCGTGCCCAAGGCCAACGCCCCCAGGAAGCCGATCGAGGGCCTCACGATCCATGCGGTGGAGCGGATCGAGGAGGCGATCGACGTGCTGCGAGGACTCTAGGCGACCTTGAGCATGGTCGCGAATGGCCGTAATCCTTCAACGCCTCGTGCGCCGGGAGCGGCGATCACGCGCTCCACAGAGCCCCCGCGCAGTCTGTCGTCTCGACGTACGAGAACAGCGAGCGGCCGTGAGCCTGTCCGGATTTTTGTGTGCGGGGCTCTCAAGGCGGCGCCCGCCGTGCTTCTCGGCGAACTGATGAACAAGACCTGATCAAAGGCCGCTAGGCCTGCCTCTCAAGAAATCGAATGATGCGCAAGATCCACTTGTCGCCCATCCGCTTCTTGAGTTCGCATTCCCATACGACTGCCACCCCCCAGCCCTGCCGGCGAAGGGCGGTGATGTTGCGACGGTCCCGTGCCACGTTTCTTCGGATCTTGTCGGCCCAAAACTCGACGTTGCTCTTCGAGGCTGCCTGCCCCAGGCGGCAGTGGTGGCCGTGCCAGAAGCAGCCATGCACGAAGACCACCTTGTTCCGCGATCGGAAAACCAAGTCTGGCGTGCCAGGCAGATCCTTCTGATGGAGGCGATATCTGAACCCCAGCGCGTGCAGAGCCGACCGAACGGTCATCTCCGGGCGCGTGTCCGAAGAGCGGACTCTCGACATGAGCCAGCTACGTCGTTCGGGCGGCAGACGGTCGGTCATAAGCTTCAAGCTGCTCAGGTAAGCGTGAGGGTGCGCTCCCGATCGACAATGCTTGTCTTGTGCGGTATCGTTGGGAGGTGATGAGGATACTTAGATGACCCAGCAGAACAAAAAAGTAATTGACCTTTTCGCCGGAGTGGGTGGACTGAGCCTGGGTGCTGCGCGCGCCGGATTCGATGTCGCCGCGGCGGTTGAATTCGACGCCAAGGCCGCCGCCCAGCACGCGGTGAATTTCCCCAGATCCAACCACCTCGTCGAGGACGTCGCTGCGCTTTCTGGTGAGCGACTGCTCAATTTGTCAGGAGTAGCATCGAATGACCTGTGTGGGCTAATCGGCGGCCCTCCGTGTCAGGGCTTTAGCGAAATCGGGCTCAAGGGGGACGGCGACCCTCGCAACGAGCTTCTCGTCCATTTTTTCCGGCTCGTGGCCGAGCTCAGCCCGGCGTTCTTCCTGGCAGAGAACGTGCCAGGCGTGACCCACGAGCGAAACAAGCCGATCGTGGAGCGAGCGCTGTCGCTCGTGCCGAAAAACTACGTGACGCTGCCTCCGATGACGGTCAAGGCCAACGACTACGGGGCGCCAACAACCCGAACGCGGGTCTTCTTCTGCGGCTACGACCCGAACCGGGTGAGTGCCCTAACCGTTGCCTCGTTTGCTCCGAAGGTAGGGCAGGACGTGCGTGTGTCACATGCGCTGTCAGGCCTTCCGATCATCCGCTCAGATTGGCAGACCGAAGCACAGAGCTGGCGTGCCGTGAGAAAGCTCGACAAGGGCGCTTACGAACATCGCATCTCGAATCACATACCGTTCGGCGTGGGCGACAAGGATGCGATTCAGGCATACAGCAACCATTCCCGGGTTTCCGGTTTCCTCGGCACCCTTCACACGCCTGAGACGAAGAAGCGCTTCAAGGTGCTCCAACCGGGCATGGTCGACGCCATCTCGCGCTCCGTTCGTTTGCGCATGGATGGCTATTGCCCGACGCTACGGGCTGGTACCGGGCCGGAACGCGGAAGCTATCAAGCCATTCGACCGATTCATCCGTCCTCACCTCGCGTGATCGCGCCGCGAGAGGCTGCGCGCCTACAAGGGTTTCCCGACTGGTTTCAATTCCACCCGACAAAGTGGCACGCATTCCGCCAGATCGGAAACAGTGTTAGCCCGATCGTATCGGAAGCATTGCTTACGACGATATACGAAGCAGTTTCATAAGAGACATCGTCGGTACGGAGGGTGTTATTCGAAGGCCCTGAATCAAGACCGTAACACATAGGGAGAAGGTATGGCTACAGGAGATGGCGCGAACGCTGCTACGGCAGCCCCGGCGAAGAAGATTCACACCGACCCGACAAAGGATTTCTTCGTGACGATGATCACGAGAGATATTCTTCTTCGGGACTGCATATTCGACTTGCTGGACAACTCAATCGACGGCGCTCGACGCAAGCCATCGAACAATCCGGACAAGCCTTTTGAGGGACATCTAATCGAGCTGACATTCAGCGAAGAGAACTTCAAGATCGCCGATAACTGCGGCGGCATTCGCCTCTCCGACGCCATCGACTACGCGTTTCACTTTGGAAAAAAGGCAAATAGCCCTACCGACGTAAGCGGCGGAATAGGACTATACGGCATTGGAATGAAGCGGGCGATCTTCAAGATTGGCCGAATCTGCGTCGTGACGAGTCACGCGGACGATGCGTCGTTTAAAGTGTCGATCGACGTTGACGAATGGGAGTCACGAACTGATTGGGACTTCGACTATGAGGACATCGAACGCAGCGACGCACGAGGCACAACGGTTAATATCTCCAGGCTGAACGATGGAGCCAAGGAGGCACTGGGCGACGCCGTCTTCAAGAACGACTTGATGCGCGCAATCGCTCGTGACTACGCCTTCTTTATTCAGCAAGGATTGAAGATTCAGGTAGGCGGCGTAGACGTTCCGTCTTACAAGTTCCAGCTCCGCTCGTCCGACAGCTTGGCGCCTTCCGTCGAGCATTACGTCGACAATGGTGTAGACGTGCGAATATTGGCCGGACTTGTGGATGAGCTGCCAGACGATATTCCGGACGAACTGAAGCCAGACAAAGTCGAAAGGTATGGATGGTTCGTCATCTGCAATGACCGCGTTGTACTGGCTGCGAACAAGGCTGATGAGACGATATGGGGAGACGACGATTTCAACGTCTGGCATCCGCAATACAACGGATTCGCTGGTTACGTGATCTTTCAGGCCGCCGATCAACGGAAGCTTCCGTGGACGACTACCAAGCGCGAGCTCGACGCATCCAGCCCCCTCTATCGCCGAACAATAGCCAGGATGAAGGAAGTCACTCGATTGTTCATTCAATATACGAATGCTCGAAAGGCGGATTTGGTGACTGCCAAAGCCGCGGAGACCCCTCGGGCGCAAGTGAACATCTCCGAATTGAGGGAGGTACAGCCTTTGAGGCTACCCGCGATCTCCGCCGCCGCGACGCGGCCCGATATGGTCAACATCACCTATCGGCGCGAGAAGCGAGAGGTCGAAGAGATCAAGCGCCATCTAGGTTCCATCGCCATGTCAGCGCGGGACGTCGGGATCAAGACGTTCGAATATTACCGTGAGGTGGAGCTCGGAAAAGAATGAGCCGCAACACCCCATCATTCGAACGAATTGACTACCTACTAAGAACCAACAAGCACATCGAACGAAAGCTCGTCTTTGACATCTTGGATGGAGTTGCCCAGCAGCTTGACTTCAAGACGCACTGGTATCTTGGCTTTGGGTCGATGTGGTTCGGCGACTTCAAGCTTGCGCATCGTCGTCTCGGCATAGACAAGATGATTTCTATGGAGCGGAAAGACCATGCTTCTCGCGCCAAGTTCAACAGGCCGTTCGCAGGCGTCAACGTGCAGCCGGGTGAAAGTAGCACGATCATCGCTGGGCTGCCTGCAGACGCATGGGACAAGCCCCTTGTGGCTTGGCTGGACTACGATGGTTACCTTAACGAAGATGTCGTCAACGACATCGAGCTGCTACTGAGCCGCGCGCGGCCCAATTCCGCGATCATCGTGACGGTAAATGGAGCGCGCGGAACCTATCGAGTGAAAAAGCAAAGCGGCGTACTTACAAGGGAAGAGACTTCTGTAGGGGTCGTCGAGACGTTCACCGGCAAGGGCAGCGTTTCGGAGAAATACGACCCCAAACCGAACGGCGCCGGGAACTACATCGATGTCAAGGAGGCAGAATTTCCCGAGTTTTTGACCGAAGCGATTTCAGTCTTCATGCAGCACCGCGTGGTCTCGCTCGCTCGCGAGGTTGACGGTCAACGTCTCAAGTTCGTCCCTTTGTATCGGCTTCATCACTGCGACGGAGCGGATATGGTGACAGTGGGCGGCGCTCTCGTAACCGAGGAGGGGGAAGCCGCCTGGCGGGACTGCGTCGCTCGTCATCCGCTACTGACAGATGATGTGGGTGAAGTCGCGTACTGCCGGCTGGATCTTGTGCCTGTGACCGTGAAAGAGAAGATCGCACTGGACGAATGCCTACCAGATCAAGGCAACGGGGCTCAGTTCCTGGAGGCTGCAAAAGCCGTGGGGGTCGCGCTATCCGACGAGGAAATGACTAAATACCGCAAATTCTATCGGCATTTCCCAGTGTTTGTAGAAACGACGATGTAGGTTTCGGGGCCCGCGGGATGGCCCTACGCCCGCCGCAGAAAGCGCCTCGACGAGCCCGCAGTCGCCTACGTACACGAGTTTCCGCCCTGGTCCTCAGTGTACGTTGGCGGCCGCGAGCGGAATCCGGTCATGCGCAGGGCCGCCTCGGTATTGATCCGATCAAGCCCCTGATTCACGATCCACACAGTCGACGTCCGAATACGCGCGGCCACGCTCACGCCGCCGGCAACGCGAGCGCGAACGTCGACCCGGCCCCCGCCACGCTCTGCACCGTGATGCGCCCGCCCATCAGCTGCGCGAGCGACTGCGACAGCGCGAGGCCCAGGCCCGCGCCGGCGACGCCGGAGTGCTCGCGGCCGAGGCGGTTGAAGGGCTGGAACAGGCGTGCGCGCTCGGCGGGCGTCAGGCCGTGGCCGGTGTCCTCGACCTCGATGCGCCACTCCTCGGGCTGGGCGATCGCACGCAGCGTCACGCGGCCGCCGGCGCGGTTGTACTTGACGGCGTTGCTCAGGAGGTTGGTGATGACCTGGCGCAGGCGCGTCGGATCGGCGCGAACGCGCGCGACCGGCGCCAGCGGCGACGCGCCGGCATCGGGATCCTCGACGCGCAGCGCGATGCGCGCGGCGTCGGCCTGCGGCCGGCACCAGGCGGCACACGCCTCGAACAACGGCGCCAGCGCCACGTTCTGCAGCTGGATCGGCAGGTGCGCGGCCTCGGCGAGCGAGAGATCGAGCAGGTCGCCGATCATCGCGAGCAGGTGTTCGCCGGCGTCGCGGATCATGCGTACCTGCTGGCGCTGGGTGGGCAACCCGTCGAGCGCAGGGTCGGTCGACAGCAGTTGCGCGAACCCGAGGACCGCGTTCAGCGGCGTGCGCAGCTCGTGGCTGATGCGCGAGAGGAACAGCGTCTTCGCGCTGTTGGCGGCCTCGGCGGCCAGGCGGTCGCGCTGCGCCTGCTCGAGGTCGCGCAGGAGGGTCGCGTCGGTCTGCGTGCCGAACATGCGGCGCGGCCGGCCGTGGCGATCCCATTCGACGATGCGGCCGCGCTCCTCGATCCAGCGCCACAGCCCGTCGGCCGCCAGCGCGCGGTAGACGACGCGGTACATCGCCGTCTCGCCGCGTTCGTGCGCGGCGTAGGCGCGCGCGATCGCGGGCTGGTCCTCGGGATGGACGATGCGGTCCCAGTCGGCCTGCGTGTGGCCCAGCGTGTTCGGCGCATAGCCCAGCATGCGCTCGCCCTCGTCGATGTCGCCGAGGACGTCGCTCGCGATGTCCCACTCCCAGACGAAGGTGCCGGCCTCGTGGATGGCGGTGCGGATCAGGGCCAGCGAGCCGGGCAGCGCGTGGCCGGCGTGCTCGATCAGGCCGGCGAGCAGGGCCGCTGCGGTGTCCAGCGCCGGGGCGAGGCGGTCGCCCCAGTCGTCGCGGGCCAGGCCAGCGGGCAGCGGCGTGCGCAGCTCGCCGACGAGGGTGCCCGAGTGGCTGCATGGCCAGCCCG
>DASVLN010000750.1:0-1694 GCA_036384855.1 Burkholderiaceae bacterium
AAGCTGCGGCACACCGCCGCCGCGTCCTCGGCCAGCGCGTGCGCCGACGCCATCAGCGCCAGCGCGGCCAGCGCCGCGAGCGGGATCCCGCGGCCGCGCCGCATCAGTGGCCGCCGGGGCCGACCAGCGAGCGCTGCACCCAGCCGCTGAAGTTCGACGAGTCGACCTGCACGAAGCCGTCCTGCTCCTGGCCGTTGGCGATCAGCTCGTCGCTGCGCGACAGCGTGCCCACGACCTTGCTGCTCTTCGACGGCCCGGAGAACACCTTCACGCCGTTGATGCGCGCCATCAGCACCTCGCCCTCCTTGACCGGGACGCCGGCGTGCGTCGAGCCGCGCGCGTTGACGTCGCCGGCGGCGCTGGAGGTCTTGATCAGCGAGGCGTTGTCGCGGATCGCGATGACGATGTGGTTGTAGTTGTCGAGCAGGCTCGCCGCGATGACCTTGCCCTCGGGCGTGCTCGTGTAGCCGTTCATCGCGCCGAAGGTGTTGCCGGCCCAGCCCCAGCCGCCGATGTCGAAGTCGGTCTTCGAGGCCTTGCCCTCGGCCGAGGCGACCTGGATGCTCGAACGCACGTCCGAGACGAGCAGGCTGGTCTGCGCTTCCTTGAACTTCAGGCCGCCGGCGATCCCGCCCAGGCCGACCCGGCTCAGCAGCCCGCCGGCAAGCGCCCCGCCGATGCCGCCGGTGTTGTTGGCGGCGATCTGGATGTTGGGCGACATCACGAAGTCGGCCGCCTGCATCTGGCCCTTGCCGACGTTGGACTCGCCGCGCAGGTCGCCGCTGTCCGCCAGCGCGCGCTCCTGCTGGATATCGTGCAGGCCGGCGCCGCGCTCGACGACGTCGAAGCAGCCCGAGGTCTGCACCATCATGCGCAGCAGCGCCGCGGGCGAGCCGAGCTGGTACTGCGACAGGTAGCCCCAGCCCTGCGAGGGCTCGGCCACCGCGATCGTGCCGAGCTTGCGGCTGCACTTCTCGACGTTGGACGAGCCCTCGTCCGCGCACGCGGCGCCGGCGACGACGAGGGACAGGACGGTCGCGAGCGCGGCGACGGTCGGCTTCAGGGAGCGGTTCACTGCAATGTCCTCCAGGGTGCGACGCGCGGAGGTCGGCCGCCGGCATGGTGCCGTGGACCCCGCTGCGGGCCGCCGAAATTGTGCCATCGCACTGTCGCGCATCCGATCCCTCGATGGGGGGATGCCCGTGCCCGCGGTCGCGCAGGCGCGCGCTCTGCATTACCCTTGCGCCTCCGGCCGGCCAGCGTCCTCCATGCGATCCAAGCCCCTGACCAAGCAACGACTCCTGCGCTGGGCCGCGGCGCTCGCGTTCGCGCTCGCGGCCGCTGCGCTGCAGTGGGCGGTGCGTCCGTGGTTCGGGGTGCGTGCGCCGTTCCTTTTCTTCCTGCCCGCGATCGTGGCGGCGGCAGCGTTCGCGGGGCGCGGCGGCGGGCTGCTCGTCGTCGCGATCGGGCTCGTGAGCGCCGAGCGCTGGCTGGCCGGCGATCGCCTCTGGGTCGACACCCGGCCCGACGTGATGTCGCTGGTCGTCTACGTCGGCCTGGGCCTGCTGCTGACGGCGATCGGGGCGCGCATGCGGCGCTCGAGCGCGCGCGCCTCGGCGGCCGAGCAGCGCCTGCTGCTGGCCGGCGAGGACACCGGCGTCGGCATCTTCGACCTCGACCTGGGTACGCGCACC
>DASVLN010000751.1:0-1801 GCA_036384855.1 Burkholderiaceae bacterium
CTGGCGGCGCGGGTGGCGGGCGTCGACGCCGTGCTCGACCTCGTGGGCACGTCCACCGTCGTCGACTCGCTGCACGCGGTGCGGCGCGGCGGTCGCGTCTGCCTCGCCGGCTTCCTCGGCGGCGGTGCGCCGATCGAGCGCTTCGACCCGCTCCTGCACCTGCCGAGCGGCCGCCACCTCAGCTTCTTCGGCAGCGCCTTCGTCTACGGCACGCCGGAGTACCCGCTAGCAGACATCCCGTTCCAGCGGCTGCTCGAGCTCGCCGAGGAGGGCACCCTGGACATCGCGCCCGGCCGCGTCTTCCGCTTCGAGGAGATCCGCGAGGCGCACCGCGTGCTTGACGCGCAGGCGGGCGGCGGCAAGATGGTCGTCCTCGTGGACTGAACGCGCGGCCGCGGACGACCGCGGGCGCGGCCATTGCCCGCTTCGAGGCATCGAGGCCCCGGCCTCTCTTCATCAGGAGCACGACATGACGGCCCACTACGGCGACAAGGCGCACGACAAGGTGCACAAGGCGATGCACGAGCGCAAGGAAGGCACGCTCAAGAGCGGCTCGGGCAAGAAGGTGACGAGCAAGAAGCAGGCGGTCGCCATCGGCCTGAGCGAGGCCCGCAAGGCAGGCGGCAAGGTGCCCAAGCGCAGCCATCACTGACGAGGCGGCGGCGCCGGCGCGGCCCGCCGGCGGGCACCTGCAGCCTGGAGGCGTGCATGACCGCTCCCGACGATTTCGACCAGCTCTTCGACGCGTCGCCTGCCGCGCCGGCGCAGCCGTTGCCGGCCCCGGCCAAGCCGGCGGCCGGCGTGGAGGCGCGCAAGGAAGTCCGCGTGCGGGTCAAGTGGGCGGCGCGCGTGCTGCTCGCCGGCGACCGCGTCGTGCCGCTGATCGTGCGTGACGTGAGCGCGACCGGCGTCGGCCTGGTCGCCGAATCGCCGATCGCCTCGCACGCGGTGATGCGCATCGCCGTGGCCGTCCCGCACCTGGAGGTGCCCAGCCGCTTCACGACGGTCACGGGCTCGTTCCGTACCGCGCACTGCACGGTGAGCGGGCCCGACCTGCTGTACGGCGGCACCTGGGTCGAGCTCGATCCGGCGGGTCGCGACCTGATCCGCAAGTGGATCCGCCGGCTGCGGCCATGAGCCCTCGTCCGGCCGGACGGAGGCCGCGGCGCGAGTGCCGGCGGCGCGCGACGCCGCGCTAACGCTTGAAGATCGTGAATCCCAGCACCAGGAACACGACCACCAGGCCGACGAAGATGTAGAACAGCGTGCGCGCGATCGTCGCGGCGCCGGCCTCGATGCCCGTGAATCCGAGCAGGCCGGCGACCACCGCGATGACGGCGAAGATGAGCGCCCATCTGAGCATGGCATGACTCCCGTTTGCGCGCCGGACGTCGGCGCTTCGGGCCCCTTCGGCAACCCGCATGCCGACCGCGACCCGACCCCGTCGTCCAGGCGCGCGGTGCGAGGCACGGCGATTGCCAACGGCGCACCGCGTCGTCCGGCCCCGTCCGGCTGGAGACGGAACCGATTCCACCCATGGCCGCCAACTCCTCCGCCGTCGTTCGCCCTCCCTTCGCCCCGCTCGTCGCCGGCGGCGTGTCGCTGCTGTTCGGCCTCGCGCTGCTCGGGCTCGGGATCGCGCTGGTCGTCGCCGGCGGCTCGTGGTTTCCGGCAGTCTCGGGCCTGGGCTTCGCGATCGGCGGCGGGCTGGTCGCGGCGCGGCGGGCGGCAGGGTTGGCCGTCGTCGCCTTCGTCGTCGCGGCGATGCTGGCGTGGAGCCTGTGGGAAGCGGGTCTCGCCT
>DASVLN010000752.1:0-3000 GCA_036384855.1 Burkholderiaceae bacterium
CGAGGTCTTCCGGCACCTGGCGCTGCAGCCAGTCGATCCACCAGCGAGCGCGGGTCGGCGTCGCGCCGACGATCCCGCCGTAGCGCAGGCCATGGACGCGATTGCCGCGCGGCCAGGCGCCGCCCTCGCAGGAGATGCCGCCCAGCGTCGCGGCCGTGAAGTCGAGGGCCGGCGGCGCGCCCGGCGCCGACTCGGGGCGGAGGAAACGGGTGGTGGGATCGAGGTCGAAGACGCCGTCGACCGCCAGCCGCTGCGCCACGATGGCGAACGCGTGCACGCCGCGGAAGCACGCACCGCGCACGCCCAGGTGCCCGGCGACGCGCGCGTCGCTCAGGTCGACCGGGCCGTCCGCCTCGAAGCCGGCCGTCATCAGCAGCGAGCCGCCGATGCGCGCCCCCGCCAGCAGCAGCGAGGCCGGCCGCAGGAGCGCCTGTCCCGGGCCCTGGGTCGAGAAGGCGGCGCCATCGAGCTCGAGGTCGCCGCCGATCGTGGCCGAGTGCATCGCCCATCGTCCGCGTTCCACCCGGCAGCGCGAGGCGGACATCAGCTGCGCCACCGCCATCGAGTCGGCGGTGACGCTGCCGTCGATCCGCGTTTCGCGCAGGAAGAACGCACCGCCGACCTTGGTGTTGTCCAGGGCGAGCGCCTGGCGGCGGCCGAAGTCCTGGGCATCGGCGGGATCCTGCGCCGTGATCCGGGACCGGGAGCAGTCGAGGTCGCCGTCGATGCGCACGCCCATCAGGTGCACGCCGGCCTCCACGATGCAATCGCGCAGGAACAGCGCGCCCAGGCCGCCACGGTCGCCCGCCAGCCGGCCGATGCGGCAGTTCTCGAACGCGAGCTTGGCGAGCCGGGCGTCGAACAGCCCGACGTAGCCCAGGCCGCAGCGCTCGAACGACAGGCCGCGCCGCACCTCGCAGCCGCCGAGGTCGAGGTCGCCGTCGACGATCATGCCGACGAGCCGCAGCCCCGACTCATGCAGGCGCAGCGCCGGGTCGCGCTCAATGGCGACGAGCCGCACCAGCGCCGCGCGCACGGTGACGTCGGCGGGTCCCGCCGGCCGGCCCGGCGGTCGCACGCTGCCCCCCAGCGGCGCGACGCGGCACATCTCGCGCTCGCAGTCGTTGAGCGGCTCGAAAGCGGCCAGGGTATCGGGCGCGGCCGGCGCGGGGTTCATCGGGCGACCTCCGTCCGCGCGTGGAGTTCGGCGCGGTGGCCGATGCTAAGCAGCTCGCCCGCGGCGGCGCATCGCGGAAAACGCCCGAAGCGGGCCCGTCGCGGGCCCCGAACGTGGGATGGCGAGACGGCGCGACCGCGCGCAGCCGTCGCCGCGACTCAGCGGTAGAACGCCTCCACCTGCCCCTTGAGCTTGATCATCAGCGGCTGGCCGCGGCGGTCGCGGGTCTTGCCGGCCGGCACCTTGATCCAGCCCTCGCTGAGGCAGTACTCCTCGACGTCGAAGCGCTCCTTGCCATTGAAGCGGATGCCGATCTCGTGCTCGAAGACGGCGGCCACGTGGTGCGGGCTGCGCGGGTCGGTCGAGAGGTGGTCGGGCAGGTCGGGACGGGCGGCAGGCGCGGCGGAGTCGGTCATGGGATAAGTCCGGTGGAGGCTCGGCGATGCGAGCGAAACACGGCATTTTCGCGGATTCGGCGCGGGCATTCCGGCGGGCGCCCTGCGCGACGGCGCGGCGGTGATACATTGCCGCCCCTCGCCGGCCGGCTCGCCCCATGAGCCCGGCGCGCGCGATCCTCGCCCTCGCCCACCCGTCGCCGCCCTGCCCGTGTCCCCGACCCGCCGCCACCGCTTCCTCGCCGAGGGCCGCGCCCAGCTCCGCCTGGCCGGCCCCATCATCCTGTCGCAGGTCGCGCAGGTGCTGGCCGGGCTCGTCGACACGGTGATGTCGGGCCGGGCCGGTGCGCGCGAGCAGGCGGTCGTGGGCATCGGCGTCGCCCTGTGGGTGCCGGTGTTCCTGTTCCTGATGAACGTCGTGCAGTCGTTGTCGCCGATCGTCGCCCACCACTTCGGCGCCGGCGACCACCGCGCCGTCGTGCGCGACACGCAGGACGGCGTCTGGCTGGCGGCGTGGTCGGGCGCGCTGCCGCTGGCGCTGGTGCCGCTCGCGCCCGCGGCGCTCGAGTTCGCCGGCATCGATCCGGGGCTCGCGCAGCGCACCGGCGTGTTCCTTTGGGGCATCGGGCTCGGGCTGCCGGCGGCGATGGTGTTCCGCGCGCTGTCGTTCTATTCCGCGAGCCTGAACCACACGCGGCCGATGATGATGCTGGCCTTGCTCGGGCTCGGCGTCAACGCGGCGCTCAACGACGTCCTGATCCACGGCCGCCTCGGGCTGCCGGCGATGGGCGGCGCCGGCTGCGGCTGGGCGACGGGGATCGGCATGTGGGTCGGCCTGGCAGCGTTCGCGGCGTGGACGGCGCGCTCGCGCGCCTACGCCGCCTGGTACCTGTGGCGCGACTGGCGCCGTCCGCGCTGGGAGGCCCAGAAGCGCCTGCTGCACCTGGGGCTGCCGATGGGCGCCGCAGGGCTTGCCGAGGCCGGCGCATTCTCCAGCGTCGCGGTCCTGGTGGGCCGGTTCGGCGCGGTGCAGATCGCGGCGCACCAGGTCGCCATCAACTTCGCCGCGATGGTCTTCATGCTGCCGATGGGGCTGTCCGCCGCGATGGCGGTGCGCATCGGCCACGCGCTGGGCGCCGGCGACGCGCGCGAGGCGCGCCACGTCGCCTGGACGGGCATGGCCCTGGCGGTGCTCATCGCGCTGGCGGCGATGGGGCCGATCTTCGGCCTGCGCCACCTGGTGGCCGCCGTCTACAGCAACGACGCCGAGGTGCGCGCGCTCGCGGCGCAGCTGCTGCTGTTCGCGTCGGCGTGGATCCTGTTCGACGCGACACAGGTCTGCGCGATGGGCGCGCTGCGCGGCTACAAGGTCACCTTCGCGCCGATGCTGATGATGCTGCTCGCGTTCTGGGGCGTGGGCGTGCCGGT
>DASVLN010000753.1:0-3511 GCA_036384855.1 Burkholderiaceae bacterium
CGAGCGTGCGCGCGGCGCCGGCGCGCGCGTCGCGCAGCGCGACCAGGCTCAGCGCGGTGATCGCGACCACCAGCCCCAGCACCAGGCAGAAGCCGAGCGCCAGGCGGCGCGAGAGCCGGATCGAGTCGAGGCGAAAGGGCATGAGGACCTCCTCGTCGTCGTGTGCGTGCGCCTGCGCGCGGCGCAGGGCGGGGCGCGCTCGTGCGGCCCGCGACCGCGAGCTTGAACGTCCGCCGGCGCGGCGTCAATCGGGCGCGGCCGCAGGTCGTGCTGGTACGGGGTGAGGTATCGAGGAGTCCTGCTCAGCCCGGCTTGCGAGCCTGCGGGCACTTGACCTGGAACACCTCGCGCCGGCCGCCGTCGATGCGCACCGCCGTCAGCGCGCCGCCCCAGACGCAGCCGGTGTCGGTCGCCAGCAGCGTCGGCGTGTCGACCAGGCCCAGCGTCGACCAGTGGCCGAACGCGATCGGCACGCCGGCCGTGCGGCGGTTCGCGTGCTCGAACCACGGGCGCATGCCGGGCGGGGCGTTCTCGCCGGGGCTTTCCTTGGACTCGAGATCCAGCACGTCGTCGGCCGAGCACAGCCGCATGCGCGTGAGCGTGTTGACGATGACGCGCCAGCGGTCGGGCCCGGCGAGCGCCGGATCCCAGCGCCGCGGCTCGTTGCCGTACATCACCGCCAGGAAGCCGCGCAGGTCGTCCGAGCGCAGCAGCGCTTCCACTTCGGCGGCGCGCTCCAGCGTGTCCTGCCGGCTCCACGACGGCAGCACCCCGGCATGCACGAGCAGCCAGCCGCACGCCTCGCCCGCCAGGCGGCGGGTGCGCAGCCAGTCCATCCAGGCGTCGCGGCGCGGGTCGGCGAGGATCGCGTCGAGCGTGTCGCCCTTCGACGCCTTGCGCACGCCGTGGGCGACGGCCAGCAGGTGCAGGTCATGGTTGCCGAGCAGGCACTGCGCGGCGTCGCCCAGGCCCGACAGGCGCTCGAGGACTCGCAGCGAGGTCGGCCCGCGGTTGACGAGGTCGCCCAGCACGTGCAGGCGGTCGCGCGACGGCGAGAAGTCGATGGCGGCGAGCAGCTCGTCGAGCGGGTCGCAGCAGCCCTGGAGGTCGCCTAGCAGATAATCCATGCCTGCGATTCTGCTACGCTCGCGGGCTTTGGCCCGGGGTGTGCGCCTCGCCGCGGATCCCCGATCGATTTTCCCCGCTGCCTTCCCTGCTGCCCAAGGGTTTTCCTCGACCCGGCAGCCGCGGCGCCGCGCCCCGGCGCGCCGCCCGCGAAGAAGCCCGCAGCGCCCCGTAGTTCGCATGGACGTCGCCCTCCTCATCTTCCTGATCGTGCTGAACGCCGGTTTCGCGATGACCGAAATGGCGTTGACGACGAGCCGCAAGGCGCGCCTGCAGGTGCTGGCGGAGTCGGGCGCGCGCGGCGTCGAGGCGGCGATCGACCTCCACGAGCATCCGACCAAGTTCCTCTCCACGGTGCAGGTGGGCATCACCTCGATCAGCGTGCTCAACGGCATCGTCGGCGACGCCGCCTTCTCGGAGCCGCTGGGCATCTGGCTGCACGCGAGCTTCGGGATGGCCGAGCGCGCCGCGCACGTGACGGCCACCGCGCTCGTGGTCCTGATCATCACCGTGCTGACCATCATCTTCGGCGAGCTCGTGCCCAAGCGCATCGGCCAGTTGTTCCCCGAGACCGTGGCCGCGCTGTTCGCGCCGACGATGCAGTGGCTGTCGACCGCCACGCGCCCGCTCGTGATGCTGCTGTCGGCGACGACGGACGGGGTGCTGCGCATCCTCGGCATCCGCGGCAATGCCAAGCGCGGGGTGACCGAGGAGGAGATCGCCGCCAGCCTCGAGGAAGGCCTGGACGCCGGCGTGATCGAGGCGCAGGAGCACCAGATGGTGCGCAACGTCTTCCGCCTCGACGACCGCCAGATCGGCTCGATGATGATCCCGCGCGCCGAGATCCGCTGGCTCGACGCCACGGCGCCGATCGCCGACGTGCTCAAGGCCGTCGTCGAGGAGGCGCACGCGCGCTACCCCGTGTGCCGCGGCGGGCTGGACGACGTGATCGGCGTCGTGACCGCGCAGGGCCTGCTCAAGCCGCTCGCCGAAGGCCGGGTGCCGGTGCTGACCGAGGAGTTGCAGCCGCCGGTCTTCGTGCCGGAGACGCTGTCGGGGATGGAACTGCTCGAGCACTTCCGCACGAACGCCGCGCAGCTCGTGTTCGTGGTCGACGAGTACGGCGCGGTGCAGGGCGTGATCACGCTGCGCGACGTGCTGGAGGCGATCACCGGCGAATTCAGCCCCGGCACCGGCGACGACGCCTGGGCCGTGCAGCGCGAGGACGGCAGCTGGCTCATGGACGGGCTCATCCCGGTGCCCGAGCTGAAGGACCGCCTCGCCGTGAAGGACCTGCCCGAGGAGGACCGCGGGCGCTACAACACCCTGGCCGGCATGATCATGCTGCTGCTGGGCCGCCTGCCCCGGACGGCGGACACCGTCGACTGGGGCGACTGGCGCTTCGAGGTCGTCGATCTCGACGGCAAGCGAGTGGACAAGGTGCTCGTGAGCCGTATCCCTTCCCCTGGAGAACAACCATGATCCTCACGACCCTGCACAAGGAACCGACCGCCCTCGACACCGTCCTGCACCGCGACCTGCGCCTGGACACGCAGGTCAACGCCGCGCCGCTGATGGCGCCGTACACCTCGTTCATGATCACCGTGGGCGAGTTCGCCGAGGCCGCGCGCGACTTCCCGATCCTGTTCGTGAAGGCCGCGCCCGACGAGGAGGGCAAGGACACGATCGCCCCCGTCATCGTCTTCGGCATGCGCCCGGGCGAGAACGTCTTCCTGAAGGACGGCCAGTGGCAGGCGGGCTACCTGCCGGCGCTGCTGCGCGCCTACCCCTTCACGATGGCGCGCATCGAGAACTCCGACCGCTGGGCGATGGTCTTCGACAACTCGTGGAAGGGCTTCTCGCGCACCGAGGGCACGCCGCTGTTCGACGAGAAGGGCGAGGCGAGCGAGATGCTCAACAACGTGCACAAGTTCGTGCAGGAGCTCGAGGCCGACGTCGAGCGCACGCGCCAGGCCTGCGTCTACCTGCAGCAGAAGAACCTGCTCAAGCCGATGCGCTTCGACGCCACGCTGGCCAACGGCGAGACGCTGTCCGTCGACGGCTTCATGACGCTCGACGAGGAGGCCTTCGCCAAGCTCGGCGACAAGGACATCGCCGAGCTGTTCCGCAACGGGCTCATGTTCATCCTGCACATGCACCGCGCCTCGCTGTCCAACATGCGCCGCCTGCTCGAGCGCCGGATGGCGCAGCAGGCGAACTGAAGGCGGCGCGTATCAGTCGCCGGCCCCGGGCTGCCAGCCCAGCCGGCGCGACAGCTCCTGCGCCGCGGGCCGCAGCACGCGGGCGACGGCGCCGTCGGGGCGGGCGTCGAAGGTGGCGCTCGGCCCGATCGCCGTCAGGCCCAGCACGAGCCGCCCGCGCGCGT
>DASVLN010000754.1:0-13559 GCA_036384855.1 Burkholderiaceae bacterium
GCGCGACGCCGCGCTCGATCCGGCCGACCTGCTGGTCACCGCCGTCGGCGTCAACGACGTCGTCGGCCAGACCCGGGCCGCGGTCTTCCTGCGCGCGCTCGACGAGTTGCACGCGGTCGCCGTCGCGCGCGCGGGCATCACGCACGCCTGGCACTGCGGCGTGCCGCGCATGGCCGAGTTCCCGCTGCTGCCGGCGCCCCTGCGCTGGATCCTCGGCCGCGACGCGCTTGCCCTCGACCATGCACTCGCCCGCCACCTGGCCGCCGACCCGTCGCGCCTGCACGTCCCCCTGCCGGCCACGCCCGAGGGCGGCGCCCCGCCCGGCTGGATGGCCGAGGATGGCTTCCATCCGGGGCCGGCCGGCTACCGGCACTGGGGGCGCAGCATCGTAGAGGCGGTGGGCTGACCTCGCGCGGCGTCGCTCAGGGCTTCGCGCAGTGGGTGGCGAGCCAGGCGTCCATGTCTGCGACCGGCTTGGCGTAGACCTTGCCGAGGTTCGGAAACATGGCGGCCGGCAGGAAGAGGGCCCGCACCTGGCGAGCGGCCGCGCAGGCGGCGACTGGATCTGCCGGTGGATGTCCCGTGAACGCGTCGACCGCGAGCGCCTGCGACAGCGCCGAGTAGTACTGTCGCTTGCGTTCCTGCAACCCGTCGATCACCGGCGGCGGGATGGCCGCGTCGGCGAGTCCAGGGCGTACCGGCCAGAGCGGTGCGACCGCTTCGTCCAGCGACCAATGCTGCAGGCCGTCGGGATAGCTCACGGTGCAGGCCATGTGCGGCATCCGCGTTTCGAAGGGCCCTGGCGGAGGCGCACGTCGGTGGATCGCGCCGAAGCCGACCACGAGCCAGTTGTGCTGTGCGCTCCATGCGGGAACGGGCAGCGTCTCGTAGAACTCGTCGGCGACCTTGCTGCGGTACGTCGACGATGCCCGGATTTCGACGACGGCCCGCTCGACCCAGGAAGGCGGCGGCGCGGCGTGCTCCATGCGACTGCTCCTTCGGAAGCACTAAGGCTTCGGGCAATGGGCAGATAGCCAGCCGTCCATGTCGTGCAGCGGCGTCGCGTAAATGGGAGCGAGCGAGGCGTAAGTGGCGGCCGGCAGGAATGCCTCGCGCGCGGCACGAGCCGCCGTGCAGGCTGCCACCGGGTCGGGCGGCGTGTGGGCCGCGAAGGCCCCGTGCCCGAGGGCACTCGAGAGCAGCGCGTAATAGTGCTCGCGCCGCTGCTGCGAGCCGCCGACTGCCAGCGGCGGGAACACGGGCTCCGGATCGCCTGCGTGCGTCGGCCAGACGCGTAGCGCCGTGTTGTCGACGGCCCACTGTCGCTGCCCGTCGGGATAGCTCACCACGCAAGCGATGTGCGGTGCACGCACCTCAACGGGCGACTGCGGGCCGGGCCCCCTGCGCTTGGTCTTCCCGAAGCCCACGACCAGCCAGTTGCGCGTGTCGTTCCAGGCAGGCACGGGCACCGTCTCATACCACTCGTCGACAATGCGCGCCTGATATTCGGGCGATCGCCGCATCTCCACGACGGCGTGCTCGACCCAGCTGGGCTGGGGAGTGGCTGCGAAGTCCATTCGATTCCTTTGATCAGTTGCTTGGCCAGATGCGGGCGTTGGTGACATTGATGACGCCCGAGCCGCTCTTGAGGCAAGCGTCCAATTGACTGACCGTAAGAGTGTATTGGCGGCCGATACCGGTGTCGTTCACACCGACGCCTGTCAGCTTTCCGTTGCTGTCGTAAAGACCGTTGGTGAGCAACACGGCGTGTCTGCCCGCTCCCGAGGCGGCGATGCCTTGCGTGCCCCAAAGGGTGTCCGCGTCGGAAGACATGATGACGCCCTTGCCGTTGCGGAGGGCGTCGTCAACGTTCGACACAGTAGCGTTCTCGATGCTCGAGTCCACGCCGTACTGCTTCATGATGCACTGCCGCTGCGGGGCACCAGTACCGCCGGAGTCAGCAGGGTGATTCGTGGCATCCTTTTCAGCGCCGCAACTCGCGATCGCGTCGTCTAGGAACTGCAACTCCGTCTTGCTGAGCTTTCCCTTGGCCTGCTCGACGATCTGGCGCGAAGACTGGACTCCGCAATTCTGATACGACTGCTGCCCCGGGAAGACGTCATTCGCGGCCTTCGTCCAATTCGGCCCAACGATGCCCGCTCTCTTGAACAGGCACGGAATGCACGGCAGATGGCTCGGAATCTCGGCGAAGAAGTTCTTCACCGAGTTCCACGCGGAGCCCAGGGCGCTGCCCAGCGATTGCTCGGATGCGTCGTCCATGGCGCGTCAGCCGGTGATGCCGAGCACGGCGGCGGCGGCTTCGATCCGCTCGTCGGGCGTCTTGTCGGGATGCAGCAGTGCCGCGCGCACGCGGGCGACCTCGTCGGGCGGCGACTGGCGGCGGTTGACTCCCACCAGCAGGATCGCGATGCGCGCGACCTGGGCCTCGGTCATCGCCCCGACGGTCTGTGCGAACTCCAGGGCCGAGTCGGCGACCTCCGCGGAGCTGCGGTACTGGGCGCCGGGGGGCGGCGGCCCGAACTGGCCGTCGATGAAGGAGACGAGGCGTTGGCGGAAACGCTCATGTTGCGCGGCGCCCAGCGCCGCGAACTGCTGGCGGTCGATGCGCGTCATGCCGCACGCTCGCCGCGGTCGATCCGTCTGTTCAAGCGATGCTCCTCCGGGAGCCGGCATTTGAACCGACGCGGCCGTTTCGGCGAACCCCCCCGATGGGTGATCGCGGACGCGGCCCGTCAGCGGGGGATCGCCCTCGGCTTGCCCTCGCGATCGATCGCGACGTAGGTCAGGTTCGCCTCGGTCACCTTCACGACCTGCAGGTCCGCCGGGTTGCGCTCGGCATAGACCTCGACGCGCACCGTGATCGACGTGTTGCCGATGCGTTCGACCGTGGCGTAGAAGCTCAGCAGGTCGCCCATGGACACCGGCTGCTTGAAGACGAACTGGTTGACGGCCACCGTCGTCACGCGGCCCTTGGCGATGCGGCTGGGCAGCACCGAGCCGGCGAGGTCGACCTGGGCCATGATCCAGCCGCCGAAGATGTCGCCGTTGGCGTTGGCGTCCGAGGGCATCGGGATGACGCGCAGCACGAGTTCCTTGTCGGAGGGCAGGGCGGTCGGGGGCGTGGCGGCGTCGGTCATCGGGTGGGCGCTCTCTGGTGGATGCGCGATTGTCCATCAAAGGGTTTTCCCTGTGCCCGCAGCCGCGCCGCGCTCCGACGGGGTTTCGTGACTTCCGGCCGCGTACACTGCGGCGTCCCGCTCGCGCGGGCACGACAACAAACGCCGTCCGCCCGCGCGGACACGGCGAGGGTGGGCAGGGCGGCCGCCGCGCGGCGGTCGCCTCGTCTCTTCGCGGTCGGCCCGCACGCCCGTCCGGCGCCGACCCGCGATCCTTGCTATCGTGGCCGCCGTCCCCACCTGCGCCGTCCGATGCATCCCTCCCCGCCGTCCTCCGGTCCCCCGACCGGCCGCGCCGCCGATTCGCGCGGCGAGCTCGCCACCATCCGCCGGCTGCTGCCCTACTTCTGGGAGTACCGGCTGCGCATGGCGATCGCGCTCGCCTGCCTGGTCGCGGCCAAGGTCGCGAGCGTGGCCGTGCCCCTGTTGCTCAAGCGCCTGGTCGACGCGCTCGGCGTGAGCGTGAGCGACCCGCGCGCGTTGCTGGTGCTGCCGGTCGGCCTGCTGCTGGGCTATGCGGGGCTGCGGCTGGCGACGTCGATCTTCACCGAGCTGCGCGAGATCGTCTTCGCGCGCGCGACCTTCGGCGCCGCCAAGAAGGTCTCGCTCGCGACCTTCGAGCACCTCAACGCGCTGTCGCTGCGGTTCCATCTCGAGCGCCAGACCGGCGGCCTCACGCGCGACATCGAGCGCGGCACGCGGGCGCTGCAGACGCTCGTGTCGTACTCGCTCTACACGATCATCCCGACGCTCGTCGAGCTCGCGTTCGTGCTGGTGCTGCTGGGCACGCGCTTCGACGTCGGATACGTCTGGATCACGCTCGGCGCGCTGGTGCTGTACGGCACCTACACGATCACGATCACCGAGTGGCGCACCAAGTACCGCAAGGCGATGAACGAGGCGGACTCCCGTGCCAACACGAAGGCGATCGACGCGCTGATCAACTTCGAGACGGTCAAGTACTTCAACAACGAGCGCTTCGAGTCCGAGCGCTACGAGCGCGGCCTGGAGTCGTACCGCGCGGCGCAGATGAAGTCGCAGGCGACGCTGTCGATGCTCAACACGGGGCAGCAGCTGATCATCGCCGCCTCGCTCGTCGCGCTGCTGTGGCGGGCGACCGGCGGCGTCGTCGCGCACCGCATGACGCTGGGCGACTTCGTGATGGTCAACGCGCTGCTGATCCAGCTGTACGTGCCGCTGAATTTCCTCGGCGTGCTGTACCGCGAGGTCAAGCAGGGCCTGACCGACCTGGAGCGCATGTTCGCGCTGCTGGAAAAGGAGCGCGAGATCGCCGATGCGCCCGGCGCGACCGAGCTGCGCGTGAGCGGGGGCGCCGTCGTCTTCGACCGCGTGAGCTTCGCCTACGACCCCGCGCGTCCCATCCTGCACGACGTGAGCTTCGAGATCCCGGCCGGCGCGACGGTGGCCGTCGTCGGCCCGAGCGGCGCCGGCAAGAGCACGCTCGCCCGGCTGCTGTACCGGTTCTACGACGTGACCGGCGGCGCGATCCGGATCGACGGCCAGGACCTGCGTGCCGTCACCCAGAACAGCCTGCGCAAGGCGATCGGCATCGTGCCGCAGGACACCGTGCTGTTCAACGACACGGTCGGCTACAACATCGCCTACGGCCGCCCGGGCGCGACGCAGGGCGAGGTCGAGGCCGCGGCCCGCGCCGCGCGCATCCACGAGTTCATCCGCGCGACGCCCCAGGGCTACGAGACCACCGTGGGCGAGCGCGGCCTCAAGCTGTCGGGCGGCGAGAAGCAGCGCATCGCGATCGCGCGCACGCTGCTGAAGAACCCGCCGCTCATGATCTTCGACGAGGCGACCTCGGCGCTCGACTCGGCCAACGAGCGCGCCATCCAGGCCGAGCTCGCCCAGGCCGCGCAGGGGCGCACGACGCTCGTGATCGCACACCGCCTGTCGACCGTCGTCAACGCGGCCCAGATCCTCGTGATGGCCGACGGCCGCATCGTGGAGCGCGGCACCCACGCCGAGCTGCTGGCCCTGGACGGCCGCTACGCCCACATGTGGCGCCTGCAGCAGGAGCACGGCGAGGCCGTCGCCGACGACCCCGCGAGGCTGGGCGACGAGGCCTTCGAAGCCGCCGCGGCTGCCAAGTAAGTCTCGCTTTCGCCTCGGGAGAACCCTGACCGGCGCGCGGCGCGAAGGCTAAACTGCCGCGGTGGAAACCAAGTGGCTCGAAGACTTCGTCTCCCTCGCGGAGACGCGCAGCTTCTCGCGCTCGGCGCAGCTGCGGCACGTGACCCAGCCGGCGTTCTCGCGCCGCATCCAGGCCCTGGAGGCGTGGGCGGGGCTCGACCTCGTCGACCGCTCGTCCTATCCGACGCGCCTGACGCCCGCCGGCGAGACCTTCCACGCCCAGGCGCTCGAGGTGCTAGGCAGCCTGCAGGCGACGCGCAACATGATGCGCGGGCTGCAGGCCGGCGGCGCCGACATGATCGAGTTCGCCGCCCCGCACACGCTCACCTTCACGTTCTTCCCGGCATGGCTGATGGACCTGCGCCGACGCTTCGGCGAGATCAAGAGCCGCCTGATCGCCCTCAACGTGCATGACGCCGTGATGCGCATGACCGAGGGCAGCTGCGACCTGCTCGTGGCCTACCACCACGCGTCGCAGCCCCTGCAGCTGAGCCCCGACCGCTACGAGATGCTGAGCCTCGGCCAGGAGACGCTCGCGCCCTACGCCAAGGCCGGGGCGGACGGCGCGCCGCTGTTCCGGCTGTCGGCGACCGGCGGCTCCGGCCGCATCCCCTTCCTCGGCTACGCCTCGGGCGCCTACATGGCGCGCATGGTCGACCAGATCCTGAAGTCCTCGCCGACGCTTGCGAGCCTGGACACCGTCTACGAGACCGACATGGCCGAGGGCCTGAAGGCGATGGCAATCGAGGGCCACGGCGTCGCGTTCCTGCCCTCGAGCTCCGTCAGGAAGGAACTGCGCACGCGCCGGCTGGTCTCGGCCGCGCCGCTGAACGACGACAGCGGCCATGCCTACGAGCTGACGATGGAGGTCCGCATGTACCGCGAGCGCCCCGAACTCGCGCGGCATCCGAAGCCGGGCGCGCTCGCGCTCTGGGAGTTCCTGAAACATTGACGGCGGACACTGCCCGGCCATCGTCCGTCTCCGGGCCGGTACGGGCGGGGCGGATTCGACCCCTCCGAACGATTAGGTGATAACCCTTGGCTGGCATGCAAATCTTGCATGGCCGACCCTTCAATTGGCATTGGCGCCGCTCGACGGCGCCGCATTAGAGTTCGCGACCATGCACATTTCGTTGCACGCCGATGACATCCGCACCGTCGAACGCGCCGCCCCGCGCGCCCGGCCCGGAGCGACGGCTTCCCTCCTCCTCGCGGCGATGGTCGCCGCGGCGCTGCCCGGCACGGCCGGCGCGAAGGGAGCGGCTTCCGCGGCGGACGCGTCGACCGAGCTGCCGCCCGGCCCGCATCCGGTGCTCGACCGCATCAAGGCGTCGGGCCGCATCGTGCTGGCGCATCGCGAGGGCTCGGTGCCCTTCTCGTACTACGACGCCGACAAGCGCCCGATCGGCTACGCCATCGACCTGTGCAAGGACCTCGCCGAGACGGTGCGCAAGCGCCTGGGCATGAAGTCGCTCAACATCGCCTACATGCCGGTGAACACGTCCACGCGCATCCCGGCGATCACCGACAACAAGGCCGACCTCGAGTGCGGCACGACGACCAACAACGCCGAACGCCGCCAGAAGGTCGCCTTCACGGTGCCGCACTACATCACCGGCTCGCGCTACCTCGTGCGCGCGGACAGCCCCATCGCGGAGCTCTCGCAGTTCGAGGGCCACGTGCTGGTGGCGACCGCCGGCTCGACGCAGTTCAAGCAGATCGACCAGGCCAACCGCGACCGGCTCCTGAACATCAAGGTGCTGGAGGTGGCGGACAACGCCAAGGCGATGCAGATGGTCACGAGCGGCCAGGCCGACGGCTTCGCGCTCGACGACGTGCAGCTCTACGGGCTCATCGCTGAATCGCCGAATCCGGCCAAGTTCAAGGTGGTCGGCAAGTTCCTGACCATCGAGCCGCTCGCCATCATGATGAGCAAGGACGACCCCGCGTTCAAGAAGATCGTCGACGAGGAGATGAAGCGCATGATCCGCGCGGGCGAGGCCGAGGCGCTCTACGACAAGTGGTTCATGAAGCCGATCCCGCCGAAGAACGTCGCCATGAACCTGCCCATGAACTACCTGCTGAGGGACTCGTGGAAATACCCGTCGGACATCGTCGGCAATTGAGCCTCGGGCGCCCGCGCACGGTACGTGCTTTCACGAACGCGCGGCCGCCGGCATAAGTGGCTAGACTCCGGCAGTCCGCGCGCGCCCACCCCGCGCGGCCCCCTGCCGCAACCCATTTCTCCGATCGGCGCCAACGCCGACTTTTCAACCGTCCCCCCGAACATCCAGGAGCAGACACAATGATGAAGACCCTCACGGTTGCCGCCACGCTGCTGGCCGCGGCCGTCTCGGCCCACGCCCAGACCACCGACACGCTCAAGAAGATCAAGGACACCGGCACCATCGTGATGGGCGTGCGCGGCTCGTCCGGCGCGCTGTCGTACACCCTGGGCAACGGCCAGTACGTCGGCTTCCACGTCGAGCTGTGCCAGCGCGCGATCGACGACATCGGCAAGCAGCTGGGCAAGAAGATCGAGGTCAAGTACCAGGAAGTGACGTCGGCCAACCGCATCCCGCTGGTGCAGAACGGCACCGTCGACATCGAGTGCGGCTCGACGACCAACAACGAGGCGCGCGAGAAGGATGTCGCCTTCGCCCATACCGCCTACGTCGAGGAGGTGCGCATCCTCACGAAGACGAACTCGGGCGTCAAGGACATCAAGGACCTGAACGGCAAGACCGTCGCGACGACGACCGGCACGACCTCGGTGCAGCTGCTGCGCAAGAACGAGCGCGCCACCGGCATCGACTTCAAGGAAGTGTTCGGCAAGGACCACGCCGACAGCTTCCAGCTGCTCGAGAGCGGCCGCGCCGACGCGTTCGTGATGGACGGCCAGATCGTGATGGGCCTGGCCTCGAAGTCGAAGAACCCGGCCGACTTCCACACCGTCGGCCCCGCGCTGTCGGTCGAGCCGATCGCGATCATGGTGCGCAAGGACGACCCGGCCTTCCTGGCGGCCGTCAACAAGACGCTGGACGGCCTGATGAAGTCGGGCGAGATGGCCAAGATCTACGACAAGTGGTTCATGCAGCCGATCCCGCCGACCAACACCAAGGTCGGCCTGCCGGCGTCCGAGTACACGAAGGCGGCCTGGGCCAATCCGAACAGCAACCCGACCGAGTGGTACGTGGCGCACGCCAAGTGAGCCAGACGGCCGCGGCGCGCCGATGAGGCGCCCGCCGCGGCCGGTTCGATGAGACAAACCTGCGTGCGGACCCGGCGACGGGCCCGCACGCTGCACAATGGGCGGCGCCTGCCATCGCATCCGGCGCGGCGCAGCGAGGCCGGCGGACGCTGCCGGCGGACAACGAGGAGCAGAGGGTGACCTGGGCGCAGCAGATACACGATAGCGCGGCGGTGATGTGCAAGAGCACGGTCGACGAGACCATGTACTCGAGCTGCTTCGCCGGCAAGGGGGACCTGACCTACCTGCAGTGGCTGCTGCAGGCCTGGGGCTGGACGCTGACCGTCGCGCTCGTGGCGCTGGTGATCGCGATGGTGCTGGGCCTGATGATCGGCGTCATCCGCACGCTGCCCAGCAAGGGACTGGTGCTGTTCGGCGAGGCCTGGACCGAGTTCTTCCGCAACATCCCGATCCTGATCCAGCTGCTGGTCTGGTACCACATCATCCCGGAGATCTTCCCGACGCTGAAGTCGGTCTCGCCCGTCGTGCTCGCGTGCATCGGGCTGGGCTTGTTCACGTCCGCGCGGATCGGCCAGCAGGTCAAGGCCGGCATCGCGACCATCCCCAAAGGCCAGCGCTACGCGGGCCTGGCGATGGGCCTCACGCTCGCCCAGACCTACCGCTACGTGCTGCTGCCCGTGGCGCTGCGCATCGTGCTGCCGACGATCACCTCGGAGGCGATGAACATCATCAAGAACTCGTCGGTCGCCTACGCGATCGGCGTGGTCGAGATGATCTCCTTCGCCACCCAGGCGGGCGAGGAGACCTCGATGCACGGCACGATGTACTTCGGCGCGACCGTGCTGTACTTCGTCTCGGCCTTCGCGATCAACCGCGCGGCCGCCCTCGTGGAGAAGCGCACCCGCCTCGCCGGCGCGCTGGGGGGCAAGTGAGATGGCGCTGAACCTCGACTTCTCCTTCCTGACGGCCGACGTCATCAAGGCCAACATCGTGCCCGGGTTCTACTACTCGGTGCAACTGACGTTCGTCACCATGGTCGGCGGCGTCATCCTGGGCACGCTGGTCGCGCTGATGCGGCTGTCGTCCAAGCCCTGGCTGCAGCGCATCGCGGCGGTCTACGTGGACACCTTGCGGTCCATACCGCTGCTGATGGTGATCCTGTGGTTCTACCTGCTGATCCCGAGCGGCTTCTACGCGCTGATCGGCGGCAGCTTCGGCGAGAACCACCGGCCCGAGTTCGCCGCCGTCATCACCTTCACGTTCTTCGAGGCGGCGTACTACTCGGAGATCATGCGCGCGGGCATCCAGTCGGTGCCGCGCGGCCAGGTCTACGCCGGCTACGCCGTGGGCATGACCTACGCCCAGTGCATGCGCCTCGTGGTGCTGCCGCAGGCCTTCCGCAACATGCTGCCGGTGCTGCTGACGCAGACCATCGTGCTGTTCCAGGATACCTCCCTGGTGTATGCGATCGGCGCCTACGACTTCCTCAAGGGCTTCCTGACCGCGGGCCAGGTCTACAACCGCCCGGACGAGGTCCTGCTGCCGGCCGCCGCCTGCTATTTCGTCATCTCGTTCGGCCTGTCGATGCTGGTGCGTCGCCTGCAGGCCAAGATCCAGATCATCCGCTGAGAGTCCCCCATGATCGACATCAAGAACATCTCCAAGTGGTACGGCAGCTTCCAGGTGCTGACCGATTGCACCACCACGATCAACAAGGGGGACGTGGTGGTCGTCTGCGGGCCGTCGGGCTCGGGCAAGTCCACGCTGATCAAGACGGTCAACGCGCTGGAGCCGATCCAGAAGGGCGACATCGTCGTCGACGGCACCTCCATCACCGACCCCAAGACCAACCTGCCCAAGCTGCGCTCGCGCGTGGGCATGGTGTTCCAGCATTTCGAGCTGTTCCCGCACCTGTCCATCACCGACAACCTGACGCTCGCGCAGACCAAGGTGCTGGGCCGCAACAAGGACGACGCCGTCAAGCGCGGGCTCAAGATGCTCGACCGCGTCGGGCTGATGGCGCACAAGGACAAGTTCCCGGGCCAGCTGTCCGGCGGCCAGCAGCAGCGCGTGGCGATCGCGCGCGCGCTGTCGATGGATCCGATCGTGATGCTGTTCGACGAGCCGACCTCGGCGCTCGACCCCGAGATGGTCGGCGAGGTGCTGGACGTGATGGTGCAGCTCGCGCAGGAAGGCATGACCATGATGTGCGTGACGCACGAGATGGGCTTCGCCAGGCGCGTGAGCAACAAGGTCATCTTCATGGACGCGGGCAGGATCGTCGAGGACTGCACCAAGGACGACTTCTTCGGCAATCCCGAAGCGCGCTCGCCGCGCGCCAAGGAGTTCCTCTCGAAGATCCTCCAACACTAGGCCCTGCGGTCGCCAGCGCTCGACAGCGCCCGCTGCGACCATGCCGCGGGCCGGCTGGCGTGGTGAGAAAATCGCGGGATGACCACCGAACTCACGATCACCCGGCCGGACGACTGGCACCTGCACGTGCGCGACGGCGCCGCGATGGCGGCCGTGCTGCCGCACACCGCGCGCCAGTTCGGCCGCGCGATCATCATGCCCAACCTGCGGCCGCCGATCACGACGACGGCGCAGGCCGTGGCCTATCGCGAGCGCCTCCTGGCCGCGCTGCCCGCCGGCAGCGACTTCCAGCCGCTGATGACGCTGTACCTGACCGACAACCTGCCGCCCGAGGAGATCCGTCGCGCGAAGGAGGCGGGCATCGTCGCGGTCAAGCTGTACCCGGCCGGCGCGACGACCAACAGCGACGCCGGCGTCACCGACATCCGCAAGACCTACGCGACGCTCGAGGCGCTGCAGCGCGAAGGGCTGAAGCTGCTCGTGCACGGCGAGGTGACCAGCGCCGACATCGACCTGTTCGACCGCGAAGCGGTGTTCATCGAGCAGGTGTTCCAGCCGCTGCGTCGCGACTTCCCCGAGCTGAAGATCGTCTTCGAGCACATCACGACGCGCGAGGCCGCCCAGTACGTCGCCCAGTCGGACGCGTGCACGGCGGCGACGATCACCGCGCACCACCTGCTCTACAACCGCAACGCGATCTTCCAGGGCGGCCTGCGCCCGCACTACTACTGCCTGCCGGTGCTCAAGCGGGAGATCCACCGCCAGGCGCTCGTCGCGGCGGCGGCCTCGGGCAGCGCGAAGTTCTTCCTGGGCACCGACAGCGCGCCGCACGCCTCGGTGATGAAGGAAAGCTCGGTGTGCGGCGCCGGCTGCTTCACGGCGATGTCGGCGCTGGAGCTCTACGCCGAGGCCTTCGAGGCCGCGGGCGCGCTCGACAAGCTGGAAGGCTTCGCGAGCTTCCACGGCCCCGACTTCTACGGCCTGCCGCGCAACACGGGCACCGTGACGCTGCGCAAGGAGCCGCTGCAGCTGCCCGAGAGCATCCCCTTCGGCGACGCCGCGCAGCTGAAGCCGCTGCGCGCCGGCGAGACGCTCGCCTGGCGCCAGGTGTGAGCGCGTCGGCGCTCGCGTTCGAGGATGTCGTCGCCGCGGACGCCGACGCGCTCGTCGCGATCCGCATCGCCGCGATGCGAGAGAGCCTCGAGCGCCTCGGCCGCTTCGACCCGCGGCGCGCCCGCGATCGTTTCCTCGCCGGTTTCGATCCCGACTGCACGCAGCACCTCGTCGTCGCGTGCGAGCGCGTGGGCTTCATCGTCGTGCGCGAGCGCGGCGGCGAGCTGCTGCTCGACCACCTCTACGTGCTGCCCGCGCACCAGGGCCGAGGGCTTGGCTCGGCGGCGCTGGCGTCGGTCTTCGTGCGCGCCGACGCCGCGCGGCTGCCGGTGCGCGTGGGCGCACTGCGGGGCAGCGAGTCGAACCGCTTCTACGCGCGGCACGGTTTCGTGCTCGTCGAGGAGGCGGAGTTCGACAACTACTACGTCAGGCCGAGTCGATAGGCCGGTTTGCTCGCGATGTCGCTGACTTCGCGGAACGTGTTGCCCGAGGGCGTCGACCCCCTCAGTCGGGCTTCGATTGGCGATTCGCGGGCTTCTTGCCCGGCTTGGTGAAATGCGCGTTCACGTCCACGAGCGGCGCGTCGGGGTCGGATGCCGCCTGCCGTTCGATGTCCTCGTCGGTCTGCTTGAGGACGCGCTCCCAGTTCGTGCGTCCGAGCGGGCGCTGTTCATTTTTTTTCTGCGTCATGCTTTTCTACCTTCCGAAGGCGTTCCAACTGCTCGTCATCCAAAACGACCGAGTCGGGATCTTCGCGAGCGTTACGATCGATTTCCTCTTCGGTCATTCGATCCAAGCGCTCCTGATCGGTCAGGCTTTTCAGCTTCCGAAGCTCTTCCAATGTATAGCTTTTTTCGGGCATAACTTTCTCCACTATGCGCCGGACTTGCGCGACAGATACAACTGCCGCTCCTTTCGATTGGCTCTACGAGCAGATATGAGCCGTCGCTCCTTTCCCTGCTCTCGCAAAGTGAACACAACCACCAGCATGTTCGGCGCCACCTCGCCGATCGCAAAAAGACGCTGTTCGCCTTAGTCGTGACGGTCGTCCACGCCTTCGATCCGATATTCGTCTTCGAAGATGAATGCTGCATCGTAGAAGTCGATGCCGTGCTTCTCGATGTTCGAAGCGCGCTTGGCCTCGTCCCACTGATACTTCATGCTGAGCCGCAATCTGTCCGAAAGCGAGCACGCTAGCAAAAGCCCGTTGGGCGATCGATCCCCATTTTAGGGTGGAGCCTCGCAGGTGCGCCGAGTGCGCCAGTGTTGCAAATTGCACGCGAGGACGCATCCCGCGGGGCTGCCGCGCTGAACTGGCGCCCGGATCGGCCGATAAACAAAGACCAGCCCCACGGCCGAGCAGGACGATCCGCCCGGGCGTCCACCGGCGTTCGCGCCGCCCTTTGCAGCCGCTGCCCTGCCCGACGTGTCCTCGCCCGACTCCGACTTCGCCGAGCTCGCCGCCATCGAGGCCGCGCGCCTCGCGGCGCTGCGCGCGCTCG
>DASVLN010000755.1:0-3322 GCA_036384855.1 Burkholderiaceae bacterium
CGGCGGCACGACGGCGCCGCGGGCCCGCGAGTCGATGGACAGCACCATGCCGCCGTTGCCGTCGACCGCCACCAGCACGCGCGTCGGGTCGAGCACCTGCCCCGGCTGCGTGGCCAGCAGGAAGGCGGGATCGGTGGCGAACGGCCCTCCCGCGTGGAACCGGCCGACCTCGCGCACGCCGTGCGCGCCCGGAAGGCCGGAGGCGACGACGCGCACGGGAAGCGTCCAGGTGGGCGGAGGATCCGCGGCAGGCAAGCGCGGACACGCGAGCGACAGGGCGCAGGCGGCGAGCGCCGCGTGGGCGCGCGGCGTGAGGGGCAGGGGCATGGCGGACTTTCGACGGACGGGCGGGGTCCGCGGCCGGACCCCCGACCCGATGTACGTCGCGGCCGTCGCTATCCGGACATTCGATGTCAGGGCCGCATCGCGTGCGCGAGCAGCAGCCGCGCCTTCTCCCAGTCGCGGCGCACCGTGCGGTCGGTCACGCCCAGCGCGTCGGCGATCTCGAGGTCGGTCATGCCCACGAAGTAGCGCATCTCGACGACGCGGACGAGACGCGCATCGATGCCCTGCAGCTCCTCGAGCGCGGCATGGACGTCCAGCACTTCGTCGGCCGCGGCGCCGACCGAGTCGCCGATCGAGGTGTCCAGCGTCACGTGGCGGACGCCGCCTCCGCGATGGTCGGCGCGCGCCGCGCGCGCGGCGTCGACGATGACCGAGCGCATGACGGTGGCAGCGTAGGCGAGGAAATGCGCACGGTCGGAGGGGCTCAGTCCCTCGCGTTGCGCGAACTTCAGGTAGCACTCGTTCACCAGCGCCGTCGTCTGCAGGGGGCCGTTGCGTCCGTCGTGCGCGAGCCGCCGGTGCGCGATGCGGCGCAGCTCCGGATAGAGCAACTCGAAGAGGCGGTCGAGCGAGGCCCGGTCGCCGGCCCGCGCCCGTGCGATGAGTTGCGTCACCTCGCTCATGCGTCCGCTCCGTCGCTGCCGTGGATCGAGGGCCATGATAGCGGCGGCGCGGACGCGCGGCCGGGCCGTCACCGACCCTCGAACGCGCCTGTCCCGCGGAGGTCCGGCGGTCGCGCAGGGCCGGATCGCTTGCGCCAACGCAACCCCGTCCACGGGCGCGGGTCGCAGGATGGGGACCTCCTCGTCCACCCACGCGCGCCCGTCCGCGCCCCGGAACCATGATGCCCTCTCGACACGCCGTCGTCCTCGTCGACCGGGCGCAAGGCGCCTGACCGGGCATCGCAGCGATCTCGCGGCGACCGCGGACGGGACTCGACTGCAAGGCGGCCCATGTCGGTACCGATGGCCCTTCCGGATGCCCGCCCGTCGACGTCGCCCGGCGCGGGGCCGTCCCGTGCGCGCAGGTGGGCGTGGGCGGCTCTCGCGTTCCTCGCGCTCGCCGCGGCGGTGGCCGGCGGGGTCGCATGGCGACGCGGCGCCGCCGACGCGGCGGCCTACGTGACGGTGCCGGCTTCCCGCGGAAGCATCGTGCAGACGGTCAACTCCAGCGGGGCGGTCAATCCGGTCACCACGGTGCAGGTGGGCAGCTACGTGTCGGGCGTGATCCAGACGATCAGCTGCGACTTCAACACCCGCGTCACGGCCGGGCAGCTGTGCGCCCGGATCGACCCGCGGCCTTACCAGACCGTCGTCGACCAGGAGGTCGCCTCGGTGGCCACCGCGCGCGCCCAGCTCGCCAAGGATCGCGCCAACCTGAGCTTCACGGGCATCCTCGCGCGGCGCGACGCGGGGCTGCTCGAGCGGGGCGTGGTCTCGCAGGAGACGGCCGACACGTCCGCCAGCAACTACGCCCAGGCGCGCGCGCAGCTCGCGCTCGACGAGGCGAGCGTCGCGCAGCACGAGGCGCAGCTGAAGGCGGCCCGCATCAACCTCGGCTACGCCGACATCGTCTCGCCGGTGAGCGGCACGGTGGTCTCGCGCAACGTGACGCAGGGGCAGACCGTCGCGGCGAGCTTCCAGACGCCCACGCTGTTCCTCATCGCGACGGACCTCACGCGCATGCAGGTCGACACCAACGTCAGCGAGGCCGACATCGGCCGGGTCGCCGTGGGCGATGCCGCCCGGTTCACGGTCACCGCCTATCCCGACCGCGAGTTCGCCGGCGTGGTGCAGCAGGTGCGGCAGGCGCCGCAGTCCGTGCAGAACGTCGTGACCTACGACGTCGTGGTCGGCGTGCGCAACGACGACCTGGCGCTCATGCCGGGCATGACGGCGTCGATGCGCATCGTCAGCCGGCACGTCGACGACGTGCTGCGCGTGCCGGAGCAGGCGCTGCGCCTGCGTCCGAGGGCCGCGAAGGCGAGCGAGGACGACGCGTCGGCCGGCGGCAGCGGCGCGCGGCGCGCCGTGTGGGTGCTGCGCGACGGCCAGCCGACACGCGTGGCCGTGACGGTCGGCCTGGACGACGAGCGCTTCGCCGAGATCACGGGCGGCGACCTGCACGCCGGCGACCGCGTGATCGTGGCGGAACGCGCGGGCGACCGCGTGGACGTGCCGTCGCTTTCCCCGGGCCTGGCGGCCGGGCGGCGGTAGGGCCATGGGCGCGGCCTGCATCGAGGCGCGCGACCTGCGGCGCACCTACCGCATCGGCGACGTGCAGGTGGACGCCCTGCGCGGCGTGAGCCTGGTCGTCGAGCGCGGCGAGTTCGTCGCCATCATGGGGTCGTCGGGGTCGGGGAAGTCCACGCTGATGGCCATCCTCGGCTGCCTCGACAGCCCGACCGGCGGCTCCTACCGGTTCGAAGGCACCGACGTCGCGACGCTCGGCGAGCCGGCCCTGGCGCGCCTGCGCAGCGAGCGCCTGGGCTTCGTGTTCCAGAGCTTCAACCTGCTGCCGCGCACCAGCGCCCTGGACAACGTCGCGCTGCCGTTGATCTATGCGCGCGACGCCGTTCCGGTCGAGCGCCGCATGCGTCGCGCGCGCGATGCGCTGGGCTTGCTCGGGCTGTCGGAGCGGGCGGGCAACACGCCGGCGCAGCTGTCGGGCGGCCAGCAGCAGCGCGTGGCCATCGCGCGGGCGCTCGTCAACTCGCCCGCCGTCCTGCTCGCCGACGAGCCGACCGGCAACCTCGACACGCGCACGTCGCACGAGATCATGGAGACGCTCGTGCGGCTGAACCGCGAGCAGGGCGTGACGATCGTCGTCGTGACGCACGAGCGCGACATCGCGGACTACGCCGGCCGCGTGGTCACGATGCGCGACGGGCAGATCGTCGCCGACGAGCGCAAGCCGGCTCCTGCAGCGGGCGCCGCAGGCACGCCGCCGGCGGCGCCTTCGGGTGCGGCGCGGGAAC
>DASVLN010000756.1:0-2418 GCA_036384855.1 Burkholderiaceae bacterium
CCCGCGGGCCTGTGCGAGTGGGTGCGCGCGCGCGTGGCGGCGGGCGAGGGCGGCGAGGTGCCGGCGCAGTGGACGTCGGTGGCCGGCACCCGGCGCCTGCGCTGCAGCCTGCATCCGGCGAGCGCCGAGGACGAGTGGCTGGTGGTGCTCACCGAGAGCGACCACGGCGCGGCCGTCGAGGCGCTCGCGCTGCGATTCCGGCTCACGGCCCGCGAGGCCGAGGTGCTGTACTGGGTCGCCCAGGGCAAGACCAACCGCGACATCGGCGAGATCCTCGGCACGAGCCCGAAGACGGTCACCAAGCACCTCGAGCACGTGTTCCGCAAGCTGGGCGTCGAGACGCGCACGGCGGCGGCCTCGCGCGTGATCGGGACGCTGCCGGAGCTGCTGCGGCGCTGACGCCGGCTACGACACATGTCGTATTCCCGCGCGGCGCGGGTATGCCTATCGTCGAGCCATCGCCTCCCGATCCGGAGGTGCGATCCCCGAGCAACGCCAGCCACACTCCCAGGAGGGACCCCGCGATGACCCTTTCCCGCCGCCTCTTCAACCTGTCCCTGGTCGCGACGGCCGCCGCCGTCGCGTCGACCGGCGCACAGGCCGCCGACACGATCAAGGTCGGCATCCTGCACTCGCTGTCCGGCACGATGGCCATCTCCGAGACGGTGCTCAAGGACACGGCGCTCATGACCATCGCCGAGATCAACGCCAAGGGCGGCGTGCTCGGCAAGCAGCTCGAGCCGGTGGTCGTCGACCCGGCGTCGAACTGGCCGCTGTTCGCGGAGAAGGCGCGCCAGCTGATCGCGCAGGACAAGGTCGCCGTCGTCTTCGGCTGCTGGACGAGCGTGTCGCGCAAGTCCGTCCTGCCGGTCTTCGAGGAGTTGAACAGCCTGCTGTTCTACCCGGTGCAGTACGAGGGCGAGGAGCTCTCCAAGAACGTGTTCTACACCGGCGCCGCGCCCAACCAGCAGGCGATCCCGGCGGTCGAATACCTGATGTCCAAGGACGGCGGCTCGGCGAAGCGCTTCGTGCTGCTGGGTACCGACTACGTCTACCCGCGCACCACCAACAAGATCCTGCGCGCCTTCCTCCACAGCAAGGGCGTCGCCGACGCCGACATCATGGAGGAGTACACGCCCTTCGGCCACAGCGACTACCAGTCCATCATCGCGCGGATCAAGAAGTTCTCGGGCGAGGGCAAGAAGACGGCGGTGGTCTCTACCATCAACGGCGACTCCAACGTGCCGTTCTACAAGGAGCTGGGCAACCAGGGCCTGAAGGCGACCGAGGTGCCGGTCGTCGCGTTCTCGGTCGGCGAGGAGGAACTGCGGGGCGTCGACACCAAGCCGCTCGTGGGCAACCTCGCGGCGTGGAACTACTTCATGTCGATCAAGAACCCGACCAACGCCGCCTTCATCAAGCAATGGTCGGATTACGCGAAGAAGAACAACCTGCCCGCGGACAAGGACAAGCCGCTCACCAACGACCCGATGGAGGCGACCTACGTCGGCATCCACATGTGGGCGCAGGCGGTGGAGAAGGCGAAGTCGACCGACACCGACAAGGTGATCGCGGCGATGGCCGGCCAGACCTTCAAGGCCCCCAGCGGCTTCGTGCTGGAGATGGATCCGAAGAACCATCACCTGCACAAGCCCGTCTTCATCGGCGAGGTGCGCGCGGACGGCCAGTTCAACGTGGTCTGGAAGACGCCCGCGCCGATCAAGGCGCAGCCGTGGAGTCCCTACATTCCCGAGGACAAGGGCAAGAAGGACGAGCCCGAGAAGAAATGAGCCCCCACGGTCGCTAGCGCTCCGAGGCTTGCGGCAAGCATGCCGCAAGCCGCTGCGGCAGGGTCTCCGCAGCGCCGGAGCCAGTCGGCACATCGCTGCGCTCGCGGCAGCATGAAGGAACCAATGCCACGCTTCACCATCGATGCACTGCTGCGAGGGGTCGCAGCGATCGCGCTCGGCATCGCGTTGAGTCCCGCCTGGGCGCTCGACGCGTCCCAGGCGCGCGCGATCGCCGTCGGCGACGGCGATGCGCGCATCGCGGCGCTGGACGCCGCCGTGGAGCGCGCCGACCCGGGCCTGGCGGGGTTCGCGCAGGCGCTGCTGGACGACGCCGTCAAGACGACGGCGACCGGCGTGTACGTGGTGCGCGACGACAAGGCCGTCGACGCGGTCACCGGGGCGCCCGCGACCTTGCCGGATGATGCGCAGGACGTCACCAGCAACAACCGCATGCGCGGCGCGCTGCAGGCGGCGCTGAGCGGTCTGAAGCTGCTGTCGAAGGACGCCGGCCAGCGCCATGCGGCGATCGATGAGCTGTCCAGCGCCGATCCCGATCCGGCGCTGCTGCCCGTGCTGGACCGGGCCTGGGCCGCCGAGACCGACGGCCACGCAAGGCGCCAGCTGGACC
>DASVLN010000757.1:0-9842 GCA_036384855.1 Burkholderiaceae bacterium
GCTGGGTGTGCGCGTGGTGCGGCTGCGCCTGGGCGTGGTGCTCGGGCGGGAGGACGGCGCATATCCGATGCTGGCGCTGGCCGCGAGATTCGCGCTGGGCGCGGTGCTCGGCTCGGGCGCGCAGGCGGCGCCGTGGATCCATCTCGACGACGTCGTCGGACTTGCGTGCCGCGCGCTTGACGACGGTGGGCTCGCCGGCGCGATCAACGCCGTTGCGCCGGACACACCCGTCCAGGCCCGCTTCGCGCGCGCGCTGGCGGCCTCGTTCGGACGCGGCGTGCACCTGCGCGTGCCGCATGGGCCGATGCGGCGCCTGCTCGGTGAGATGGCGGAGCTGCTGCTCGAGGGCCAGCACGTCGCGCCGGCCGCAGCCCTGCGCGCGGGCTATGCCTTCCGCTTCCCGACGCTGGAGTCGGCGTTCGCCGACCTGGCGGTCGCGCCCGGCGGCGACCCGTGGCCCAAGGGCGACGGCGACGCGGCTCCCGCACGGGCGCAGGCGGGCCGTCCACGCTAGAGACCTGTCCCCAACAAACCACATCGACGCGCGCGGCCGCCGGCCGCGTGTGCACAATGCCGCCTCCGCCGTGTCCGCCGCCCGATCGCGGGTGGCGCCGCGGCCGTCCCGTCGCAGATCCAAAGGACTCGCCATGAGCGCCCACTCCAGCCCCGCCGTCGCCTCCGGCCGCGCCGCGGTCACCCTGCATCGCCTTCGCGAGATGCGCGCGCGCGGCGAGAAGATCGCGATGCTCACCTGCTACGACGCGACCTTCGCGCAAGTGCTGGACGAAGCGGGCGTCGACACGATGCTGGTGGGCGACTCGCTCGGCAACGTGCTGCAGGGGCGCACCAGCACGCACGGCGTGACGCTGGCCGACATCGCGTACCACACCGAGTGCGTGGCGCGCATGCAGCCGGCGGCTTGGCTCATCGCCGACCTGCCGTTCGGCACCTACGAGGGCGGCAAGGGCGTGGCGCTCGACGCGTCCGTGGCGCTGCTGCGCGCCGGTGCGCGCATGGTCAAGCTCGAGGGCGGCGACTGGACGGCCGAGGTCGTCGAGCACCTGGTCTCGCGCGGCATCCCGGTCTGCGGTCACCTCGGCTACACCCCGCAGCGCGTGCACGCGCTGGGCGTGCGCGTGCAGGGCAAGGGCGAGGCGGCCGCGGCGCAGCTGAAGCGCGACTCGCGCGCGCTGTCCGAGGCCGGCGCCGCGATGCTGGTGCTGGAGATGGTGCCGGCCGAGCTGGCCACCGAGATCACGACCGGGAATCCCGAGCTGCTGACGATCGGCATCGGCGCCGGCGGCGGCACCTCCGGCCAGGTGCTGGTGCTGCACGACATGCTGGGCCTGGGCTCCGGCCGCAAGCCGCGCTTCGTGCGCAATTTCATGGCCGAAGGCGGCTCCATCGCGTCGGCCATCGGGCGCTACGTCGCGGCGGTCAAGGACGGCAGCTTCCCGCAGGCTGACGTCCACACCTACTGAAATCGGCGCTGCCGCGGGACGGCCGGCGCCAAATCGGGGGTTTCCGGGCCGTTGCGCACGCGCGGCCCCCGGCCCGCGGCGAACCTGCGACACTCGCGCCCATCGACGGCCACCCGGCCCGTCCATTGCCGCCCGAAGCCATGCAAGTCATCCACACGATCTCCGACCTCCGCGCCGTCCTCGCCGGCTCGACGCGGACCGCGCTCGTCCCGACCATGGGGAACCTGCACGAGGGCCATCTCGCGCTGGTGCGCGAGGCGGCGCTGCACGGCTTCCCGGTGGTCGCGACCATCTTCGTCAATCGCCTGCAGTTCCTGCCGCACGAGGACTTCGACCAGTATCCGCGCACGCTGGATCGGGACTGCGAGCTGCTCGAGCAGGCGGGCTGCGACATCGTCTTCGCGCCGAGCGAGGCCGAGCTCTATCCCGAGGCGCAGGCGTTCAAGGTCGTGCCCCCGGGCGACATCGCCGACATCCTGGAGGGCGAGTTCCGCCCCGGCTTCTTCACCGGCGTGTGCACGGTGGTGATGAAGCTGTTCCAGTGCGTGCAGCCGGCGGTCGCCGTCTTCGGCAAGAAGGACTACCAGCAGTGGATGGTGCTCGCGCGCATGGTGCGCCAGTTCGCGATGCCCGTCGAGATCGTCGGCGCTCCCACCGTGCGCGCAAACGACGGGCTCGCGCTGTCCTCGCGCAACGGCTACCTGAGCGCCGAGCAGCGCGAGGAGGCCGTCGCCCTCTCGCGCGCGCTGCACGCGGCGGCGATGGCGATCAAGGCGGGCGCGACGGAGGTCGGGGCGGTGGAGCAGGCACAGCTCGACGCGCTGTCATCGCGCGGCTGGAAGCCGGACTACGTCACGGTCCGCCGCCGCGCCGACCTGCTGCCGCCGACACCCACCGACCTGGCGGCCAAGCTGCCGCTGGTGGCGCTGGCCGCGGCCCGCATCGGCAACACGCGGCTCATCGACAACCTCGAGATCGATTTCTGATCCGTCGCCGCGGATCCCCGAGCGCGGCGGACGGTCAAGCCGGCGCGCCGGATCGGTGGTGCAAAATCCCGGGATGAACGCACCAGTCTCCCCGATCCACATCCAGCGTCGCGCCCCGGGAGCGCAAGAGGCCTGCGGCGGCCATCCGCACGTCGAGCGCTGGTCCGTGGACGACATCGAGGCGCTCCTCGCGCTGCCCTTCAACGACCTGATCCTGCGCGCCCAGGCCGTGCACCGCGAGCACTTCGTGCCCAACCAGGTCGAGCTCGCGACACTGCTGTCGATCAAGACCGGCGGCTGCCCCGAGGACTGCGGCTACTGCCCGCAGTCGGTGCACTACGACACGGGCGTCGAGGCGGGCAAGCTGATGGACGTCGAAGCCGTCGCCGCGGCGGCGCGGACGGCCAAGGAACACGGCGCGACCCGCTTCTGCATGGGCGCCGCGTGGCGCGCGCCCAAGGACCGTGACATCGAGGCCGTCTCGGCCATCGTGCGGGAGGTGAAGTCGCTCGGCCTGGAAGCTTGCTGCACGCTGGGCATGCTGACCGAGCCGCAGGCCAAGTCGCTCAAGGACGCCGGCCTCGACTACTACAACCACAACCTCGACACGGCGCCCGAGGCCTACGGCCGCATCATCTCGACGCGCGACTACCAGGATCGCCTCGACACGCTCGGCCACGTCCGCGACGCCGGCATCCATGTCTGCTCGGGCGGCATCGTGGGCATGGGCGAGACGCGGCGCGAGCGTGCCGGACTGATCGCGCAGCTGGCCAACCTCGACCCGTACCCCGAGTCCGTGCCGATCAACGACCTGGTGCGCGTCGAGGGTACGCCGCTGGCCGATCAGGCGCCGCTCGACCCGCTCGAATTCGTGCGCATGATCGCGGTCGCCCGCATCACCATGCCCAAGGCGCGCGTGCGCCTGTCGGCCGGCCGCCAGCAGATGAGCGAGGCCGTGCAGGCGCTGTGCTTCCTTGCCGGCGCGAACTCCGTCTTCTACGGCGAGAAGCTGCTGACGACCGGCAACCCGGACGTCGAGAAGGACAAGGCCCTGTTCGAGAAGCTGGGCGTCACGACGGCGGCCAGCCAGCACGTGGGCTGACGGCCTCGCGCGCAGACGCATCACGCGCGCCCGCGCGTGCGATCCTCATCACGGCCCGCACGCAGCGCGTTGCGGGCCGTCTTCATTCCGGGCGCCGAGGCCGATGCCGGCGCCGCGCCGCTCGGCGGGGCATCCCGCTTGCTCGGCTCGCGCGGCCCGCGATGTCCGCGGGCGACGACTTCCAAGGAGCTCCCTCATGAATCGTTCCATCGCGCGCGGTGCCCTGGCCGCGACGCTGCTGGCCGCCGCCGGCCTGGCGCTGGCGCAGCAGCCCGGCACCCCCGGCACCAACCCGAACACCCCGCAGGCGGGCACGGGCAACGCCGGCGACAACACCGCGCAGCCCGGCTCGACGCCGTCGGCGGCGCACACGCACCACAAGCGCCATCACAAGCATCACGCGAAGAAGGCCAGCGCGGCCGCCAGCGCGGCAAGCGAGTGAAGACAGGCGTCGCGCCGCGGACAGGCGGTGCGACGCTCCCGCGCGGGCGCGCCTCACGCGCGCCCGCGCGGCCTCGTCATTGCTCGACGAACGCGCGCTCGATGACGAAATCGCCCGGCGTCGTCGTGTTGCCTTCCTTGAACCCGCGCGACTCCATCATGTGCTTGAGGTCGCGCAGCATCTCGGGGCTGCCGCAGATCATCACGCGATCCTCGGCCGGGTTCAGCGGCGGGATGCCCAGGTCGGCGCCGAGCTTGCCGGACTCCAGCAGCGTCGTGACGCGGCCGGTGTTGCGGAAGGCCTCGCGCGTGACGGTGGGGTAGTACAGCAGCTTGCCGCTGATCATCTCGCCGAGGAACTCGTGCCTGGGCAGGTGCTCGGTGATGTAGTCGTGGTAGGCCAGCTCGTTGGCCTGGCGCACGCCGTGCACGAGGACGACCTGCTCGAAGCGCTCGAAGGTCTCCGGGTCGCGGATGATGCTCAGGAAGGGCGCGACGCCGGTGCCGGTGGACAGCAGGTACAGGCGCTTGGCCGGCGTCAGGTAGTCGATCAGCAGCGTGCCCGTGGGCTTGCGGCCGACGATGATTGTGTCGCCGACCTGGATGTGCTGCAGGCGCGAGGTCAGCGGGCCGTCGGGCACCTTGATCGACAGGAACTCCAGGTGTTCCTCGTAGTTCGCGCTCACGATGGAATAGGCGCGCAGCAGCGGCTTGCCGTCCTCCTTGCGCAGGCCGATCATCGTGAAGTGGCCGTTCGAGAAGCGCAGCGAGGTGTCCCGCGTGGTGGTGAAGCTGAACAGCCGGTCGGTCCAGTGATGCACGCTCAGCACGCGCTCTTCGTTGAAGGCACTCATGGTCGGGGCGGGGGTCGGTCGGGGATGCGGGGAAGCCGCAGCGGGAAGGTGTCCCCTTCTGCGAACCCGTGATTGTCGCAGACCAGGCATCTGCGGATAACGCATAAGCTCATTCGGTCGGGGAATTGCCGCCCATCGTGGATCCGGGGGCCGTGGCCTCGGCCTGCAGCCAGGCGGCGAAGGCCTGCAGGGCCGGCCGGTCGGCCTTGTCCTCGGGGTAGATCAGCGAGTAGGCGCGGTCGCCGCTCACGGGCCGGCCCGAGAGGCTGGCGAGCCGGCCCTGCGCCAGCTCCTCGCGCACGAACCAGGGCGGCGTCAGCGCGACGCCCATGCCCTGCACCGCGGCCTCGGCGAGCATCGAGAACAGCTCCATCCGCGGCCCCGCCAGCGCCGTCGCCTGCGGTACGGCCAGCCCGAGGCGCTCGAAGAACTGGCGCCAGGCGTGCGGCCGGGTGGATTGCTGCAGCAGCGGCAGGCGTGCCCAGCCGGCGGCGTCGCGTGGCGCGCCGCCGCCGTGGGCGCGCACGAGCGCGGGGCTCGCGACCGCCACGAGTTCCTCGTGCATCAGGAGGCGTCGCTCGGTGCCGGGCCAGTCGGCGGCCGCCGCCTCGCCCGCGTGGATCGCGGCGTCGAACGGCGTGTCGGCGAAGAGGAAGGGGCGGGTGCGCGAGCTCAGGTGCACGACGATGTCCGGATGCGCGCGGTGGAACGCCGGCAGCCGCGGCAGCAGCCAGCGAGTGCCGAAGGTCGGCACGACGGCCAGCTCGAGCGCGCCGCCGCGCCCGCCGCGGGCCATCAGCTCGAGCGTGTCGCGCTCGACGTCGTCCAGTCGCGCCGCCACGGTGCGGCCGTACGCCTGCCCCGCCTCGGTCAGCGCGACGCCGCGCCGCGTGCGCCGGAACAGCGGCACGCCGAGGAAGTCCTCCAGCGCCCCGACCTGGCGGCACACGGCGCTCTGCGTGACCGACAGCTCCTCGGCCGCCTTGGTGAAGCTCTGGTGCCGGGCGGCGGCCTCGAAGGCCTCCAGCGCGCCGGTGGAGGGCAGCTTGCGTCGCATGTGCGATCGGTCACGCTTGTTTCGGAGTGCGTATTGTGCACACGTCCGTGCGGATAAAGCGTTTGTTTCGCCAGGAGAGCCGCCCTATAGTGCCGCGATCGTGCGAAACGCGCACATGAACCGTTTTTCCGTCGAGAAAGTGCCCGCCATGAGCTCCTCCCGCGCCAGCTTCCACTGGGACGATCCGCTGCTGCTCGCCGAGCAGCTGACCGACGACGAGCGCATGGTCGCCGACTCGGCGCGCGCCTACTGCCAGGACAAGCTCGCGCCGCGGGTACTGGAGGCGTTCCGCCACGAGCGCATGGACGTGTCCATCTTTCCCGAGATGGGCGCGCTGGGCCTGCTCGGCCCGACGATTCCCGAGCAGTACGGCGGCGCCGGGCTGAACTACGTCAGCTACGGCCTGATCGCGCGCGAGGTCGAGCGCGTGGACTCCGGCTACCGCTCGATGATGAGCGTGCAGAGCTCACTCGTGATGGTGCCCATCAACGAGTTCGGCAACGAGGCGACCAAGCGCAAGTACCTGCCGAAGCTGGCGACAGGCGAGTCGATCGGCTGCTTCGGCCTGACCGAGCCCAACCACGGTTCGGATCCGGGCAGCATGGTCACGCGCGCGCGCAAGGTCGAGGGCGGCTATGCGCTCACCGGCAACAAGATGTGGATCACGAACTCGCCGGTGGCCGACGTGTTCGTCGTCTGGGCCAAGGACGACGCTGGCGCGATCCGCGGCTTCGTGCTCGAGAAGGGCTGGAAGGGCCTGTCGGCGCCGGCGATCCACGGCAAGGTGGGACTGCGCGCGTCCATCACCGGCGAGATCGTGATGGACGAGGTCTTCTGCCCCGACGAGAACGCCTTCCCCGAGGTGCGCGGGCTCAAGGGGCCGTTCACCTGCCTGAACTCGGCGCGCTACGGCATCGCCTGGGGCGCGCTGGGCGCGGCCGAGGACTGCTGGCACAAGGCGCGCCAGTACGCGCTCGACCGCAAGCAGTTCGGCAAGCCGCTCGCGGCCAACCAGCTGGTGCAGAAGAAGCTCGCCGACATGCAGACCGAGATCACGCTGGGCCTGCAGGGCTGCCTGCGCCTGGGCCGCATGAAGGACGAGGGCACGGCGGCGGTCGAGATCACGTCGATCATGAAGCGCAATTCCTGCGGCAAGGCGCTCGACATCGCCCGCGTCGCGCGCGACATGCTGGGCGGCAACGGCATCTCCGACGAGTTCGGCGTCGCGCGCCACCTGGTCAACCTCGAGGTGGTCAATACCTACGAGGGTACGCATGACATCCACGCGCTGATCCTGGGCCGTGCGATGACCGGAATCGCCGCATTTTGAGCCCCTGCCGGCGAGCGGCAGCGCCGGGGCCGGTGGCACGCCAGCCAGTCCCAATGATCGGAGTGTCAGCATGACAAATGCACCGCGCGCGCTGCAGGGCGTGAAGGTGTTGGATCTCTCGCGCGTGCTCGCGGGCCCGTGGTGCGGCCAGCTGCTGGCCGACCTCGGCGCGGACGTCGTGAAGGTCGAGCGCCCGGGTGCCGGCGACGACACGCGCTCGTGGGGCCCGCCCTGGCTGAAGGACGCGCAGGGCGAGGCGACGCGCGACGCGGCCTACTACTTCTGCGCCAACCGCAACAAGCGCTCGGTCACCATCGACATCTCGACCGCCGAAGGCCAGGACCTCGTGCGCCGGCTCGCGATGGAGGCCGACGTGGTGATCGAGAACTTCAAGGTCGGCGGGCTGGTGCAGTACGGCCTGGACCACGCGAGCCTGCTGGCGCGGAAGCCGTCGCTGGTCTACTGCTCCATCACGGGCTTCGGCCAGACCGGCCCCTACGCGCAGCGCGCCGGCTACGACTTCCTGATCCAGGGCATGGGCGGGCTCATGAGCATCACCGGCCGCGCCGACGGCGAGGACGGCGCGGGCCCGCAGAAGGTGGGCGTGGCGCTGACCGACATCCTCACCGGCCTGTACGCGACCGTCGGCGTGCTGGCGGCGCTCGCGCACCGCGATCGCACCGGCCAAGGCCAGCACGTCGACCTCGCGTTGCTGGACGTCCAGGTCGCCTGCCTCGCCAACCAGACCGCCAACTACCTGATCGGCGGCACGGTGCCGCGCCGCATGGGCAACGCGCATCCCAATATCGTGCCCTACCAGGACTTCCCGACGGCCGACGGCGACATGATCCTGGCGGTCGGCAACGACGGCCAGTTCGCCAAGCTGTGCGAGGTGATCGGCCGGCCCGAGTGGTCGCGCGACGATCGCTTCGCCACCAACGCGGGCCGCGTGAAGCATCGCGCCGAGCTGATCCCGCTGCTGCGCCAGGCCACCGTGATGCGCACGACGCGCGAGTGGATCGCCGCGCTCGAGGGCGCCGGCGTGCCCTGCGGGCCCATCAACCGGCTGGACGAGGTCTTCTCCGATCCGCAGGTGGTCGCGCGCGGCCTGCGCATCGACCTGCCGCACGCGGTCGCCGGCACGGTGCCGGGCGTCGCGAACCCGATCCGGATGTCGGCGTCGCCGGTGGCCTACCACCGGGGCCCGCCGGTGCTGGGCGAGCACACGCAGGAGGTGCTCGGCCAATGGCTGGGGATGGCGGGCGTGGACGCCGCGGCGCGCTGAGCGGCGCGCGCTTGCACGCGTCAGGCGCGCGCAAGGCGCCCTGTCGGGAGCGTGTCAGGCGGGGTTCGCGCCGTCTTCCTCGTCGCCCGGATCGCTCGCCGCCGGCACGCGGTAGGCCTCGTTGGCCCAGGCGCCGAAGTCGGCGTTGCGGCAGCGCGGGCTGCAGAACGGGCGCGACGGGTTGGACGGCCCGTACTTGCAAGGCTGGCGGCAGGTCGGGCAGAGGACGTCGCGTTCGGGCCGGTCGAGGCCGGGCGGCAGGGCGGATCCGCTCATGAGCACAGCGCCATCTCGAACGCGAGGTCGTCCGTCCAGGGCCGCAGCCGCCCCTCGGCATCGGCCTTCTGCAGGCGGATGGAGACCATCAGGCGATGGCCGCTGATCTCCGGCACGAGGTCGGCCTCGTGCGGCAGCTTCACGCGCAGCAGGTGATAGGTGCGCGTGGCCGGCAGGCTCTGCTGGTACTGGCCGCCGGTGGCGACGACCTTGTGCGGCACGCCCGACTCGCGCAGCAGTCCCAGCAGCAGGTGCAGCGACGACGACAGGGCGCTCAGCGTGTCCGTCCAGCGCTGGAGGTCGGCGCGGCGATGCTCTGCGGGATATTGCTGCCAGGCGTAGTAGGCCGGCAGGTCGAAGGCACAGGTGCCGCCCGGAATGCTGATGCGGCTGCGGATGCTCATCAGCCACTCGTTGGCGGTCAGCGCCTGGCCGGCCTTGCCGGGCGATTCGTTGAGCGCGTTGAAGGCGGCATCGATGCGCTCGACCACCGTGTCGAGCACCTGCTCGGAGATCGCCGGATTGCCGCGGTAGCTCTGCAGCTGCGAGCGATGGCGATCGAGCTCCTTGAGGACGTCGGACTTCAGGTCGGCGCGCGCGGCGACGTCCATGATCTCGAACATGGACGCGAGCGCATAGTGGTGGTCGACCGGATCGTCGCGCGCGATGAGGCCGGCCATGCGGTCGAACAGGTGTTCGAGGCGAAGCATCGTGCGGATGCCTTCGTTGAACGGGTATTCGTAGAGGACCAAGGCGTTCTCGGATTGCGGCTGCGCTGGAATGCGCGTAAGCGCGATTGTTTCACACGCGTTACCCCGAAGCCTTCCCCCGAAGGACGGTCGCGCGCATTTGCAGCCTTGTCCTACAAAACCGCACGACGGTGTGGCGGGCGCGACGCGCCGCCCGGCCGGCGGCGAACCGCGGACTCAGGCGCCGCTTGCGCCCCAGGCGTCCCACAGCCGGTCGAGCGCGGCGCCGAAGGCCGCCAGCGACAGCCGGTCGTCGTTGAAGACCACCGCATCGGCGATCG
>DASVLN010000758.1:0-6279 GCA_036384855.1 Burkholderiaceae bacterium
CGCGCGCGGCCTGGAGGCGCTGCGCGCGCTGCCGCCGGGCGTGGCGCGCCGCACCCAGGCGCTGCGGCTGAAGCTGCAGGCCGCGCGCATGGCCAGCAAGCCGGTGGAGGCGTTGCAGACGGCCCGCCTGCTCGCCAAGCACCAGGGCTTCTCGCAGCTCGCCGCGCAGTCGCTGCTGCGCTCGCTGGCGATCGACGTGGTCTGCGCCGCGCACGACGAGGAGCAGCTGCAGCGCGCCTGGCTCTCGCTCGAGCCCGCGGATCGGCGCGACGTGGTGGTCGGTGCCCGCGCCGCCGTGCGCGCATGCGAGCTGGGCCGCGCCGACCTCGGCCGCGACTACCTGCTGCCGCACTGGGCCGAGCTCGCGAAGATGGAAGTCGACCAGCGCGCCACGCTCGCGATCGCGCTCGTCGACTGCATCGCCGGCCTGGGCAACGACTTGCTGCCGCGCGTCGAGGCCGCGGCGGTCGCCTACGGCCACGAGCCGGCGGTCGTCGCGGCGGCCGGCATGGTCTTCGCCGAACGCCAGCTGTGGGGCAAGGCGCGCCGTCCGCTGGAGCAGACCGCCCAGAACACGGCGCTGCCCGGCCGCGTCCGCCGCCGCGCACTGCGGCGCCTGGCCTTCATGGCCCGTCTCGAGGGCGACGAGAGCCGCGGCGGCGAACTCGAGCGCGCGGCCGCGGCGATCGACTGATTCCGACTTGACTGCTCAGTCTTTCGACGAAAATTCATCACCATGCTATAGTGCAAGGCTTCGCGGCTGTAGCTCAGCTGGATAGAGTACTTGGCTACGAACCAAGGGGTCGTGGGTTCGATTCCTGCCAGCCGCACCAAAAAGCGACGAACGGGTCATCTCGCAAGAGGTGGCCCGTTTTTCCTTGCGCGCGCCGCTTGCGCTCGTGTGGCGCTTCAGATTTTTTTTGCCGCAAGCGTCCGTCGAAGGAATTGTCGGTCTATAATCCGAGGCTTCGCGGCTGTAGCTCAGCTGGATAGAGTACTTGGCTACGAACCAAGGGGTCGTGGGTTCGATTCCTGCCAGCCGCACCACAGAACAACCGATCGTTCAGTGATTCGAGACGGTCCAAGCGTGAAAGCGCTTGGGCCGTTTTTCTTTGTCGATCTCCGCCGCCGGGACGGTCGGCGGGCCCGGGCTGCCGCGCTCCTTGCGCAAGCTCAAGGGTCGCAGCGCCGTCGATCCCGACACTGCGGACGGTCATGGACGGCGAGCCCACATCCGGCCGCGACAGCGTCTTCGTCGCACGCGGCATCAGCAAGACCTATCGCACCGGCGAGGTCGAGGTGCGGGCGCTGCGCGACGTCGATCTCGAGATCCGCCGCGGCGAGTTCGTCGTGCTGCTGGGGCCCTCGGGCAGCGGGAAGTCCACGCTGCTCAACATCCTGGGCGGACTCGACGTCCCGACCTCGGGCGAACTGCGCTTCGGCGCCCAGCGGCTCGACGCCGCCTCGGACGCGGCGCTGACCGCCTACCGGCGCGAGCACGTGGGCTTCGTCTTCCAGTTCTACAACCTGATCCCGAGCCTCACGGTGCGCGAGAACGTCGCGCTGGTCACCGACATCGTGGACGCCCCGATGCCGGTGGACGAGGCGATCGACCTGGTCGGACTCACGCCGCGCCGCGACCACTTCCCGGCGCAGCTGTCCGGCGGCGAGCAGCAGCGCGTGGCGATCGCGCGCGCGATCGTGAAGAAGCCCGAGGTCCTCCTGTGCGACGAGCCCACGGGCGCGCTGGACTACCAGACCGGCAAGCTGGTGCTGGAAGTCATCGCGAGGATCAACCGCGAGCTGGGCACCACGGCGATCGTGATCACCCACAACGCCGCGATCGCCGGCATGGCGGACCGCGTGGTGACCCTCGCGGACGGCCGCATCCAGCGTGTCGAGCCCAACGCGCGCAAGCGCACGCCGGCGGAATTGAGCTGGTAGGCCATGAAGGCCCTCGACCGCAAGCTGCTGCGCGACCTGCGCCTCCTCTGGAGCCAGGCGTTGACCATCGCGCTCGTCGTCGCGAGTGGGATCGGCGGCTTCGTCACCAGCCTGTCGGCCGTCGATTCGCTGGCGCTGGCGCGCGACGACTTCTACGCGGCCGGCCGCTTCGCCGACATGTTCGCCGGGGTCAAGCGCGCCCCCGACGCGCTGGCCGACGCCCTGCGCGACGTGCCGGGCGTCGCCGACGTGCAGACGACCGTGCAGGCCATCGTGCGCGTCGAGATCCCGGGGCTGCCCGATCCCATCATCGGCCAGGTGATCGGCCTCGATGCCAGGCACCCGTCCCGAATGAACCTGGTCAGCGTCAGCGCCGGCCAGGCGCTGCAGGGCGCGGGCGAGCGCGCCGACGGCAGCATCCCGGCCCTGGTCTCCGAGGGATTCGCGCAGGCGCGCCACCTGCGGCCCGGCGACACCCTGGATGCCCTGATGAACGGCAAGCGCCGGACGCTGCGGATGGTGGGCACGGCCCTGTCGCCGGAGTTCATCTTCGCCGGGCTCTGGGGCATGCCCGACATGCGCGGCTACGGCATCTTCTGGATCGACCGCGACACCCTGGCGGCCGCCTACGACATGGATGGCGCCTTCAACCAGGTGGCGGTCAAGCTGGCGCCGGGCGCGTCCGAGCGCGCGGTCGCCGAGGGCCTCGGCAGGCGGCTCGCGGCCTACGGCGGACGCGACGTCATCGGCCGCGCGGACCAGGCCTCCAACCAGATGCTGGACAACGAGATCAAGGAGCAGCGCGTGCTCGGAACCGTGCTGCCGACGATCTTCCTCGGCGTCGCGGCCTTCCTGCTCAACGTCGTCGTCTCGCGGCTGGTGGGCACGCAGCGCGAGCAGATCGCGGCGCTCAAGGCGCTGGGCTATCCCGACGGCACCATCGCGCGGCACTACCTGAAGCTCGTGCTGGCCATCGTGCTGGCGGGGCTCGCGCTGGGCATCGTGGTGGGCGACCGGCTGGGCGCCATGTTCACCGGCCTGTACGCGGAGTTCTTCCACTTCCCGCGCTTCGAGCACCGCATCGCGCCGTGGCTGCTTCTCACCAGCCTGGGCATCACGGTGGCGACCGCGGTGCTGGGCACGCTGAACGCGATCCTGCGCACCGTGCGGCTGCCGCCCGCCGAGGCCATGCGTCCGCCCGCGCCGGGACGCTTCGGCCCGACGCTGCTCGAGCGCCTGGGCATCCGGGCGATGGGCCCGGCGCTGCGCATGATCGTGCGCAACATGGAGCGCCGGCCGCTGCGGACCACGCTGGGCATCGGCGGGATCGCGGCTGCCGTGGCGATCACGATCATGGGCAACTTCCTGCGCGACGCGATCGACGTGGTGGTGGACACCCAGTTCACGCTCTCGCTGCGCGGCGACGTCTCGTTGTGGACGTACGAGCCCGTGGACGACGTCGGCCGCCTCGAACTGGCGCGCCTTCCGGGCGTCACGCAGGTCGAATCCACGCGCTTCGTGCCGGTCCTGCTGGTACACGGACACCGGCGCGAGAGAAGCCTGCTGCGCGGCTACGCGCCGCGCGCGGAGCTCTACCGCGTGATCGACATGGACCGCCGCCAGACGCTGCTGGAGGGCCGCGGGCTGCTCCTCACGGACCGCCTGGCCGACAAGCTGGGCGTGCGCGCCGGCGACACGGTGGTCGTCGAGGTGCTCGCCGGCAAGGCGCGCACGCTTGCCCTGACGGTGTCGGGCACGGTGCGCGAGATGATGGGCCTGAACGCCTACCTCGATCGCGACACGCTCGACCGCCTGCTCGGCGACGGCGACGTGAGCACGGGCTGGGTGCTGTCGGTCGAGCGCGGCCGGGAAGCGGCGCTCCTCGAGGCCTCCAAGGCGCTGCCGCAGGTCGCCGGCGCGTTCAGCAAGGCGACTATGCTGCGCAACATGCAGGAGATCAGCGCCCGCAACGTACGCATCATGAGCACCATCCTGACCGCGTTCGCCGCGGTGATCTCGGTCGGCGTCGTCTACAACAATGCGCGCATCGCCCTGTCCGAACGCGGCTGGGAGCTGGCGAGCCTGCGGGTGCTCGGGTTCACGCGCGTCGAGGTGTCGGTGCTGCTGCTGGGCGAGATGGCGCTGTCGATCGCGATCGCCCTGCCGCTGGGGATGCTGCTCGGCTGGGGGCTGGTGCACGGCGTGAGCGAGCTGCTGAAGTCGGACCAGTTCTTCTTCCCGGTGGCGATCCAGCCGCGCACCTACGCCTGGGCCGCGCTGTGCGTGCTCGTGGCAGGGGCCGGAAGCGGGCTCGTCGTCCGGCGCCGCGTCGACCGGCTCGACATCGTGGCCGTGCTGAAGACGAGGGAATGAGATGAGGAAGACCTCCTGGATGGCCGCCGCCGCGGCGGCCTCGGCGGCGCTGGCGCTGCTCGCCTGGGCGTTCGCGCCGCGACCGGTCGAGGTGGAGGTGGCCACCGTCACCCGGGGCCACTTCGAGACCACGATCGACGAGGACGGCAGGACCCGCGTGCGCGATCGCTACGTGGTCTCTGCGCCGCTGGCCGGCGTGGTGACGCGGATCCGGCTGCGCGAGGGCGACACCGTGCGCGCGGGCGACCCGGTCGCCACGCTGACCCCGACGCTGCCGCCCATGCTCGACGAACGCACGCTGCGCGCCCAGGAGGTGCGCGTGGACATCGCCGAGGCCAACGTCCAGCGCGCGCAGGCGCGCATCGAGGGCGCGCGCGTCGCGCTCCAGCAAGCCGACAACGAGGCCGCGCGCAGCGAACGGCTCGCCGGCGCGGGCTTCGTGGCGCCGACCAAGCTGGACACGGACCGGCTCGCCGTGCTGGCGGCGCGCAAGGAACTGGACGCCGCCGTCCAGGAGCATCACGCCTCGCTGCACGAGGTCGAGGAAGCCCGCGCCGCCGTCGCGGCCGTGACGCGACCGCGCGAGGGCCGCACGTTCGTCCTGCAGGCGCCGGTGAGCGGGCGCGTGCTGCGCGTCGACCAGGCCAGCGAGGCCAGCGTGCAGCTCGGGGCGGCCTTGCTGGAGCTGGGCGACGTCTCGCGCATCGAGGTCGTCGCCGAGCTCCTGACCACCGACGCGCTGCAGGCGCGGCCCGGCAGCCGCGCGCGGATCGAACGCTGGGGCGGCGCCGGCACGCTCGAAGGCCGCGTGCGCCTGGTCGAGCCGGAGGCGTTCACGAAGGTCTCGGCGCTGGGCGTCGAGGAGCAGCGCGTGCGCGTGCTGATCGACATCGCGAGCCCCGCCGAGCAGTGGGCGGCGCTCGGCGACGGCTACCGCGTCAGCGTGCGCATCGTCACGCGGGCGCTGGACGACGCGTTGAAGGTGCCGGTCAGCGCCGTGTTCCCGCGCGCCGACGGCGCCGGCATGGCGGTCTTCGTGATCGACCGCGGACGCGCCAGGCTGGTGCCGGTCGAGCTGGGCGCGCGCAACGGCGCCGAAGGCTGGGTGCTGCGAGGCCTCCAGGCCGGCGCGCAGGTGATCGTCTACCCGCCCGTGGGCGTGGGCGAGGGCGCGCGGGTGCGCGCGCGCCGGGTCTGACGCGCGACGGCCCCCGACCGACGACCCGGACGCCCGCCGAACGACATGGCCGCCAACGACACGCTCGGCGTCTGGATCCCCCTGTCGGCCGCGGTGGGCATCGGCTTGCTGGTCGGGCTCGAGCGCGAGCGGCGCAAGGCGCTCGGCCCGCGGCGCATCCAGGCCGGCATCCGCACGTTCACGCTGGTCTCGCTGCTCGGGGCGGCCTGCGCCTCGGCGCAGGCGGACTGGATCCTGCCGGCCATGGTCGTGGCCCTGTCGGCGCTCATGGCGACCGCCTACGCCTGCAGCACGGCGCCCGACGCGGGCATCACGACGGGCGCCGCGCTGCTGCTGACGCTGGCCCTCGGCGCGCTGGCGATGCGCGAGCCGGAGGTGGCGGTGTCGATCGGCGTGGTCGCCACCATCGTGCTGGCGGCGCGTGCGCGCCTGCACGACTTCGTGCGCCGGACCATCACGGACGAGGAACTGCGCGACGGCCTCGTCCTCGCGGCCGCCGCGCTGGTCATCCTGCCGTTCATCCCGGATCGCTACGTCGGGCCGATGCAGGCCTTCAACCCGCGCACCACCTGGATCATCGTCGTGCTCATCATGGGCGCGGGGGCGATGGGGCACGTGGCGCAGCGCATGCTCGGGGCGACCTGGGGCCTGGCCGCGGCCGGCTTCGCCGCGGGCTTCGTCTCCAGCCTCGCGACCGTGGGCACGATGGGAGCGCGCGCGCGCCAGGTGCCGGCGGCCGCGCGCGCGGCGGTGTCGGGTGCGTT
>DASVLN010000759.1:0-4542 GCA_036384855.1 Burkholderiaceae bacterium
GAGCGGGCGCGCAGGAAGGCGTCGTGCGAGCCGCCGTGGCCCTCCTTCATGGCGGCGAGGACGCGCGCCGACGGCAGCGTCTGCGGCGCCATCACCGCGGCCCGCGCCGCGGCCAGCGCGCGCGCGTGGGCGTCGGTGCCCTCGAGGGCGTCCAGCCGCGCCGCGATCGGCGCGCATTCGGTGAGGATCTCCGTCAGCCAGTCCGACATCAGCACCTCGGCGCCGCCGCGCTCGAGCTTGAGCCCCGGCTCGCGCCCGTGCGCCGCGACGCGCTGCTGGTTGCGCGCGAGCTCGGCGATCTCGTAGGGCGAGTCGAGCGGGCTGTCGTCGAGCAGGCAGTGCAGCAGGAAGACGTCGATCATGCGCATTGTCGCGGGCGCGATGCCGGCCGGCACGAACGGGTCGAGGTCCATGCAGCGCACCTCGATGTACTCGACGCCGCGCTCGCGCAGCGCGTGCAGCGGTCGCTCGCCGGGCTGGATCACGCGCTTGGGCCGGATCGTGCCGTAGAACTCGTTCTCGATCTGCAGCAGCGTGTCGCTCAGCTGGCGGTACTCGCCGTCGGGGCCGCGGATGCCGATCTTCTCGTAGGCCGGGTAGGGCCGCACGAGCGCGTCGGCGAGCGACGCGGCGTAGCTGTCGAGGCTGTTGTAGCTCACGCACAGCGAGGTCTGCGCGTCGCTCTGGTAGCCGAGCCGGCCCATGCGCAGCGAGGTTGCGTTGGGCATGTGCGCGGTGTCGGGCGCGAGCGGCTCCAGTACGTGCGGGCCGCCGGCCAGGAAGCTCGCGGGCACCGCCGGCGACGCCCCGAACAGGTACAGCAGCACGAACGAGCGGCGGCGGAAGTTGCGGATCAGGCCGAAGTACTCGGCCGTCGTCACCTCGGGCAGCGACCAGTTGTAGTGGATGCCCGAGATCGTCTGCATGCGCCGCCCGTAGCGGTGGCCGAGGCCGGCGCGGTAGACCGTCTTGGAGCGCCCGACGTTGGACTTGCCGTACTGCCCGAGCGGGATCCGGTCGTCGGGCGGCAGGCTGCAGGGCATGCTGCCGACCCACATCATCTCGTCGCCGAGCGCGCGGTAGACGGCCTGGTGGACCTGCGTGAGCTCCGCCTCGCAGGCCTCGGCGTTGGCATGCACGCCGGTGATCAGCTCCAGCTGCGCCTCGCTGAAGTCGGTGGTGATGTGCGGATGCGTCAGCGCCGAGCCGAGCGCCGCCGGATGCGGCGTCTGCGCGAGCTCCCCCGCCGCGGTCACGCGCAGGCTCTCCTTCTCGACGCCGCGGCCCATGCCTTGCAGGCGAGCCGCGCTCAGGGCCTTCAGGCGTTCTTGTATTCCGCGCATGGCGGTCTCCTGGAATCGTGATGGCCGCGAAGGTACCGGAATCCGGCGGGCCGTGCAGCGGACGGGCTGATGACGGGCGTTCGCGACTTGTGCTAGGGGCGATCACGCGCCTTGTACACCCTGGCCGTGACAGTCGCGGGGCGCGTGCGCGGCCCGTCGCCGCCGAGTACGGGCAAGCCGCGGTCCGGACGCGCTTGGCGGTGCGGGTTTCCTCGGGGTTCGCCGAAGCTCAGGCCGGGCGAGGCGGCGGCGCCACGCGGAGTTCAGCGGCCGTGGCCGTGCCCGTGGTCGTGGTCGTGATCGTGGTCGTGCCCGCAGCCTGGCCCGTGCACGTGCGGCGCAGCCACGACCTGCACCCCGACCGGCTTGCCGGCGGCTTTCGGCTCGTCCGGGTGGTGGCCGTGGTGATGGGCGTGGCCGTGGTCGTGCGCGTGACCGTGCGCATGCTCGTGCCCGTGTTCATGCCCATGGCCGTGGGCATGATCGTGGTCGTGGTCGTGGCCGTGGCCGTGGCCGTGGCCGTGGCCGTGGCCGTGATGGTGGCCGTGGTGCGCGTGGCCGTGCGCATGACCATGGCCGCCCGTGCCCCAGGCCCCGGATTCCGGCTCGAAGGCGGCGGTGGCCTCGGCGACGATCAGGTGCTCGCCGCGCAGTAGTTCGGCCAGCGCGGGATCGCGCTCGACCAGCAGCCGGTCCGCCTCCAGCGCGAGCGCGACGTGGCGCGCGCCGAGGTGGTAGGCCGCGCGCAGCAGGTCCACCGGCGAGCCGTGCTCCGGGCAGGGCGTCACCGCGAACACCGGCTGCGGCGCGGCCGTCACGCGCATCAGCGAGCCGTCCTCGGCCACCAGCACGTCGCCGGCGCGCAGCGCGGTGCCTGCGGGCAGGGCGATCTCCAACGCCCGGCCGCGCGAATCGGTTGCCTCCAGACGTGCTGCCTGCCGCGCAGCCCAGTCGAGCGCGAGCTCGCTGCCGCGCTTCACGAGCACCCCGCTCACGCCCTTGCCGCCGGGGATGCGCTTGCCGACCCGCAGGGCGGCCTTCCTGTCTTCACTCATCGCTGGAACTCCTTCGAGGGCGGCAGCTTACGCGCTTCGCCGGCGCCGTGCCCGCCGAAGCGGTTCCGGCCGCGCAGGAGGTCCGACCGCGACGACTCGCCGGCGGCGCGCGGCCGACGCTCACCAGACGCGGCAGCGCTTGACGGGGGCCATCGGCTGGCCCGGCTTGCAGTGGAACGCGGTCTCGAACTCCTTGAAGTTCGCGACCAGGCCGTTGACGCGGTACTTCGGCGGCGAGTGCGGATCCGTGAGGCCGCGCAGCCGCAGCTCCTCGGGACGCTCGTTGGCGCACGCCCACTGCGCCTCGCCGATGAAGAAGCGCTGGATCGGCGTGAAGCCGTCGCGGTCGGTGTCGGGATGCGGCGATTGCGCCTCCTCGGCGTGGTACGCGATGAGCGCGAGGACCATGCCGCCGAAGTCGGCCAGGTCCTCGCCGAGCGTCAGGCGGCTGTTGATGTGCAGGTCGTCGACGATCACGTACTGCTTGTACTGGTCGACGAGACACTGCGTGCGCTGCTTGAACTGCGCCTCGTCCTTCTTCGTCCACCAGTTCCTCAGGTTGCCGTGCGCGTCGTACTGGCGGCCGTCGTCGTCGAAGCCGTGGGTGAGCTCGTGGCCGATCGTCGCGCCGGTGTCGCCGTAGTTGGGCGCGTCGTCGAGCTTCGCGTCGAACAGCGGCGGCTGCAGGATGCCGGCGGGGAAGTTGATGTCGTTCATCTGCGGGTCGTAGTAGGCGTTGACGGTCGGCGGCGTCATCGTCCACTCGCCGCGGTCGACCGGCTTGCCGATCTTCGCGAGCTGGCGGTCGAACTCGAACGCGTCGGCGCGTGTCACGTTGCCGAAGAAGTCGTCGCGCCGGATCTCGAGTGCCGAGTAGTCGCGCCAGCGCTCCGGGTAGCCGATCTTGTTGGCGATGGAGTGCAGCTTCTCGAGCGCCTTCGCCTTGGTCAGGGGGCTCATCCAGTCGAGGTTGCGGATCTCGCCGTCCATCGCGTCCTCGATCTGCCGGGTCATGTGCACCGTGCGCGCCTTCAATTCGGGGCTGAAGGCGACCTTCACGAACTCCTGGCCCAGCGCGTCGCCGAGCTGGTCGTCGACGTGGGTGACGCAGCGCCGCCAGCGCGGGGCGAGCTGCGGCGTGCCTTCGAGCACGTGGTGGAAGAACGCGAAGTCCTCGTCGACGAACTCGTGCGACAGCGATGGCGCGGCCGCGTGGACGAGGTGCCATCGCAGGTAGGTCTTGATGTCGTCGAGGCTGCGCGTGCGCAACTCGCGGTCGAACGCGCGGTAGAAGCCGGGGTCGGTGACGTTGAAGGTCTTCTGCCGCGGCAGTCCGAGGGCGTCGAGGAAGGGCGCCCAGTCGAAGGCCGGCGCCGCGCGTCGCAGGCCGCGCAGGTCGACCTTGTGGAACAGGTTGCGCGAGTCGCGCGCCGCGACGTTCGTCATCGTGCCCCGGGCGAGCGCGGTCTCGATGGACAGCACGACGTCGGCTTCGCGGCGGCTCGCGGCCTCGTCGTCGCCGAGCAGTCCGAACATGCGCTGCACATGCGCGCGATAGGCCTCGCGCTGCTCGCGGGACTTGGCGTCGGTCTTCAGGTAGTAGTCGCGGTCGGGCAGCCCGAGGCCGCCGGCGGTCGCGAAGGCGATGACCTGCGACGAGTCGGCGTAGTCCGGTGCGGCGCCGAAGCCGAAGAACAGGCCGGCGCTGTTGGTCTCGCGCTGCAGCGACGCGAGCACGCGCGGCAGGTCGCTCTTCGAGCCGATCGCCGCGACGCGCTCGAGCTGCGGCAGCAGCGGCCGGCCGCCGAGCTCGTCGATGCGCGCCTCGTCCATGCATGCGGCGAAGGCGTCGCCGATCTTCTGCTGGCTCGGCGTGCGCCCGTCGGGCTGGCGCGCGAGGCGGTCGAGGATGCCCCACAGCATGCGCTTGTTGTCCAGCAGCATCTTGGAGGAGACGTCCCAGCTCGACTGGTCCGCGGGGATGGGATTCGCCTGCTGCCAGCCGCCGCAGGCGTAGCGGTAGAAGTCGACGCAGGGATCGGCCGTCGTGTCCATGTCGGCCGGGTCGAAGACCGGATGGTAGGGCAGCGCGTCGAGCGGGCCGTCCGGTCGTGCGGAGGCGTCCGGCGCGCGCGCGGCGGCCA
>DASVLN010000760.1:0-1816 GCA_036384855.1 Burkholderiaceae bacterium
TGCGCAGCGCCCGCGGCGCGGGGCTCCACGCGACCTCGACGGCGATCGCGGCGGCCTCAGCGCTCGCCATAGACCTGCGCGGCGCGCTTCACGAAGGAATCGACGAAGGTGTTGGCGACCTGGTCGAAGACCGGGCTCAGCACCGCCTCGAAGACGCGGTTGGAGAACGCGTAGGCGAGGTCGAACTCGATGCGGCAGGCGACCGGCTCGTCCGGGGTCGGCGGCGCAGCCGGGTCGACCGGCTTGAGCGGCCGGAACGTCCACGTGCCGTCCAGGCTCGAGAACGGGCCGTCGACCAGCGCGAGCCGCACCGACTCGCCCGGCACCTCCTCGTTGCGCGTCGTGAAGGACTGGCGCACGCCCGCGTAGCTCAGGCCCAGCCGGGCCGTCATGCCCTGGGGCGTGCCCGCGACGGGGTCGGCGGCGCGCCGCTCGAGGACGGCGGCCGATTCGCACCAGGGCAGGAACTTCGGGTACTGCTCGACATCGACGACGAGCTCGTACATCTCACGGGCCGAGTACCAGAGCAGGACGGACTTCTTGACGTGCTTCATACAATGGGCCGGAATTCTAAGCGTCCACCATGGCAGCCCTGATCGCAGAGAACCGCCGCGCGCGGTTCGAATACCACATCGAAGAGACCTACGAGGCCGGCGTCGTGCTGGAGGGCTGGGAGGTCAAGGCCATCCGCGAAGGCCAGGTCCAGCTCACCGACGGCTACGTGCTGATCCGCGAGGGCGAGCTGCACATGATCGGCTGCCGCATCAACGCGCTGCGCTCGGCCTCGACCCACGTGCACCCCGAGGCCGACCGCACCAAGAAGCTGCTGATGAAGCGCGCGGAGATCCGACGGTTGATCGGCAAGGTGGAGCAGCGCGGCTTCACGCTCGTGCCGCTGAACCTGCACTTCAAGGGCAGCTACGTGAAGGCGGACATCGCGCTCGCCAAGGGCAAGGCCGAGCACGACAAGCGCAACACGGTCAAGGAACGCGACTGGGAACGCGAGAAGGGCCGCCTGATGCGGCACAAGGTGTCGGGGCCCTCGAAGGGCTGAAGCGCCCTCGCCGCGCCCGTCGCCGTCGCGCCTCAGGGTGCGCCGAGCGCCGCGAGCCCGGCCTCGAGGTCGGCGACCAGGTCGTCGACCGACTCCAGCCCGACGCACAGCCGCACGAGCACGCCGCGGTAGCGCGAGCCCGCGCCGCGCAACGCCTCCGGCCGGTACGGCACCGCGAGGCTCATCGGCCCGCCCCACGACCAGCCGATGCCGAACAGCCGCAGCCCGTCGACGAACGCGTCGATGCGCTCGGGTGCGTAGGCGGGATCGAACTCCAGCGTGACCAGCCCCGCGGCGGCGCGGCACAGCGCGGCCCAGTGTTCGTGGCCGGGCGATCCGGGCGTTGCCGGATGCAGCACGCGCACGACTTCGCGCCGGCCCTGCGCCCACTGCGCGATGCGGCGTCCCGCGGCGTCCTGCGCGGCGTAGCGCAGCGGCATCGAGGGAAGCGCGCGCAGCACGAACTCGACGTCGTTGGCGCCGACGCCCAGGCCCAGCCGGCTGTGCGTGAGCGCGAGGCGCTCGTACAGCGGCTGCGAGCGCGTCACGACCGAGCCCATCAGCACGTCGCCGCCGCCCGAGGGGTACTTCGTCAGCGCGTGGATCGTGAGGTCGACCGAGGCCTCGGGGCCGGCGCCCGGCACCAGCGCGAACGCGTCGAAGGCGAGACCCGCGCCCCAGGTGTTGTCGAGGGCGACCGTCGCGCGCGGCGCGCCCGCGCGCACGCGCCGCACGAGCGCCGGCAGCTCGGGGAACTCGAGC
>DASVLN010000761.1:0-8261 GCA_036384855.1 Burkholderiaceae bacterium
CGAGTGTGCACCGGCCGCGATGCCCGGGCCCGCCGGCGGTGCATCAAGCCCCCGGCGGGCGGCGCGGCGACGCCCGCCGGCGGCGCTCACAACTCGATCGCCTGCCCACGCGCGAGCGACTCGCTCGCCGCGTCGGCCAGCTTCTGGGCGGCGACGCCGTCCTCGATCGTCGTGCGGAAGCGCCCGCCCGACTGCAGCACCTCGAAGAAATGCGCGAGCTCGAGGCGATACGCTTCCCGGTATCGCTGCAGGAAGAAGTGCTCGGGCTTGTCCGCATGCACGCCGCCCGCGTCAGACTGCACGACCTCGCTCGGCCGGTGATTGCCGCACTGGAGCATGCCCGTCGAGCCCAGCACCTCGAAGCGCTGGTCGTAGCCGTAGGCGGCGCGCCTGCTCGTGTTGATCTGCGCGAGCCGGCCCTTGCGGGTGCGGATCGTGACCGCCGACGAGTCGATGTCCGGCACCGAGGCGATCTCGGGGTCGACCAGGCACGAGCCGGTCGCCGCGATCCAGGCCGCCTCGTCGCCGTCGCCGCACAGGATCCAGCGGAAGATGTCGAAGTCGTGGATCAGCATGTCGCGGAAGATGCCGCCCGAGCCCTTGAGGTAGTGCGCCGGCGGCGCGCCGGGATCGCGGCTCGTGACGACCAGCATCTCGGGGTGGCCGATCGCGCCGGCGTCCAGGCGCTGCTTGGCCTCGTTGAAGGTCGGGTCGAAGCGGCGCTGGAAGCCCATCATGCAGGCCACGCCGGCCGCGCGCACCGCGTCCGCGCAGGCCTGCGCGCGCGCGACCGACAGGTCGATCGGCTTTTCGCAGAAGATGTGCTTGCCCGCGGCGGCGGCGCGCCCGATCAGGTCGCTGTGGGTGTCGGTCGGCGCGGCGATCGCGACGACGTCGATGGACGCGTCCGCGAACACGGCCTCGGGCGTCGAGACCTGCGCGCCGAGCTCGCCGGCGAGCTTCGCGGCGGCGTCGCCGACGGGATCGCAGACGAACTTCAGCGCCACGCCGGGCAGCGCGGCGAGGTTGGCGGCGTGGATGCGGCCGATGCGGCCGGCGCCGAAGACGGCGACGTTCTTCATGGGGAGGCTCCGTGGCGTTCGTGGGTGTGGGGACGGTGTCGGGCAGGCGGGCTCAGCGCGGCGCGCCGGGCAGCCCCTCGAGCTCGAGCCGGTAGGCCAGCGCGATGAACAGGCTCTGCGCCAGCGCCATCGTGTTGGTCAGCGCGCGAAAGCCGAAGGTGCTGCTCTCCGAGACGAGCAGCGCGACGGCGGCGTCTGCGGCCAGCGGGCTCATGCGGCTGTCGGTCAGCGCGATCAGCTTCGCGCCGCGCTCCACCGCCTGGCGCGCGACGAGGCCGGTCTCCTCGGCGTAGGGCGCGTAGCTGATGGCGATCATCACGTCGCCCTCGCGCAGGCCGCGCAGCTGGCCCTCGTGCATCGCGCCGACGCCGGTCACGAGATGGATCGGCCGGTCGGCATGCTGCAGCGCGTAGGTGAGGTAGCTCGCGGCCGCGAACGAGCGCCGCGCGCCCGCGACCCAGATCGACGGCGCATGCGCGAGCAGCTCCACCGCGTCGTCCAGCGCCGAGGTCTGCACGGCACGCTGCAGCTCGCGCAGGCCGGCGATCGCGCCGCCGATGAACTCGCCGGCGATGTCCGCGCTGGACAGCCGGCCCTGCGCATGGCCGATGACGTCGCGGATGCGCGCCTGGTAGTTGTGGCTCGGCGCGATCTGCTGGGCGATGCCGTCGCGAAAGACCTTCTGCAGCTCCGTCCAGCCCGAGAAGCCGAAATGCTTGGCGAAGCGCACCACCGCCGACGGCTGCACGCCGCTGCGCTCGGCGACGTCCTGGATGCGCTCGAGCCCGAGATGGCCGCGGTGCAGCTCGACGTAGCGCGCGATCGCCTTGAGCTGGCGGCTCAGGTCGTTGAACTCGGCGCTGATGCGCTCCAGCAGCGCGTCGACGGCGCCGTGCGCGGAGGCGGCGTTGGCGGCGTCCGGCGTCGTCTCGGGCACCGGTACCGGCAGGGGCATGGCGGCGCGCGCGGGGGCGGGCTTCTTCGACGGCGAGCGCGTCATTCCACCTGCTCCGCCTGCCCGCTGCGCAGCGAGCGCGTGATCGCCAGGCCGATTCGCGTGGCCTCGGTCGCGTCGGACAGCTCGAGCTCCAGCGGCCGCGTGCCGCGGCAGGCGTCGACGAAGGCCTGCATCTCGCGCTCGAAGGCGGTGCCGAAGCGCTCGAAGAAGTCGCCGACCGCCTGGTAGGCGACGCCAGTGGCCGTGCTCGTGACGAGGCGGTCGCGTTCGCCGCGCTGGCCCACGAGCAGTTGGCCGGCCGTGCCGATCACCTCGGTCTGCGTGTCGTGGCCGTGCGCGAGGGTGCGCGAGGCGTAGAAGACGGCGCGCTGGCCGCCCTCGAACTCGACGATCGCGAGGCCGTTGTCGACGTCGCCGATGGGGCGCAGGCCCTCGTGCAGCGCGATCGTGCCGCTCGCGAAGGCCCGCGTGGCGCGCGGGCGGCCCAGCATCCAGCGCGCGAGGTCGATGTCGTGCACGCTGCAGTCCATGAAGATGCCGCCCGAGGTCGGCGCGAAGCGCACGAAGAAGCCGTCGGGGTCGTTGCGGTCGCAGGTCTGCGATCGCACGAGGAAGGGCTGGCCGATCGCGCCGCCGGCGACGTCGGCCTGCGCGCGCGCGTAGCTCGGGTCGAAGCGGCGCACGAAGCCGACCATCGCGACGCGCCCGGGATGGCGCGCGGCCACGGCCTCGACGCGCGCGCAGTCGCCGAGGTCCAGCGCGAGCGGCTTCTCGACGAACACGTGCTTGCCGGCCTCCAGTGCCGCGATCGTCTGGTCGGCGTGCAGCGAGGTCGGCGTGACGAGGACGACGGCGTCGATCGCCGGGTCGCGCACGAAGGCGTCGAAGTCCTCGTGCAGGGTCGCGACGCCGAGCTCGTCCCTCGCCCATGCCAGCTCGGCGGCGACCGGGCTGCAGGCGCTCGCGAGCACCGCGCCACGGGTGCGGAAGGCGAGCTGCTCCGCATGGCGGCGGCCGAGGCGGCCGAGGCCGGCGATGCCGACCTTCAATGGAGAGTCCTGGCGAAGGGTCATGGCGCCCATGATAGTTCGCGCCATCCTGATTTAGAAAATGTTTTCTACGTACTTGCACTCATAGAACAGTATTTGCATAGCGCCTAGGATCGCCTCCGACGCCCCCGGGGATCGGCGCGCGCAGGTCGCGCACGCCGCCGGGAGCGGTCCACCGACCACGAGCACCAACAGAGGAGACATGTCCATGACCCGTTCGAACAGACGCCTCGCCCTGAAGACCCTGGCGCTGGCCGCCGCGGCGACGCTCGCCCTCGCCGCCGGCGCCGCGCAGGCCGCCGGCCACTACGTCCTCATCAGCCACGCCCCCGATTCCGACTCGTGGTGGAACACGATCAAGAACGCGGTCAAGCAGGCGGGCGAGGACTTCGACGTCACCGTCGACTACCGCAATCCGCCCAGCGGCGACCTGGCCGACATGTCGCGCCTGATCGAGCAGGCCGCGGCCAGCAACGTCGACGGCGTGATCACGACGATCGCCGACTACGACGTGCTCAAGGGCTCGATCAAGAAGGTGACGGACAAGAAGATCCCGCTGATCACGATCAACTCGGGCACGACCGAGCAGAGCGAGAAGCTCGGCGCGATCATGCACGTCGGCCAGCCCGAGTACGCCGCCGGCCACGGCGCCGGCGAGCGCGCGAAGGCCGCGGGCATCAAGAGCTTCCTGTGCGTGAACCACTACGCGACGAACCCGGCCTCGTTCGAGCGCTGCCGCGGCTTCGCCGACGCCATCGGCGCCGACTTCAAGAAGTCGACGCTGGACTCCGGCGAGGATCCGGCGGGCGTCGAAGCCAAGGTCTCGGCGTGGCTGCGCCAGAACCCGCACACGCAGGCAGTGCTGGCGCTCGGGCCGCTGTCGGCGAGCCCGTCGCTGAAGGCGATCGACAAGATGGGCCTGAAGGGCAAGATCTGGTTCGCCACCTTCGACCTGAGCGACGACATCGCGCGCGGCATCAAGGACGGCTCCGTGCAGTTCGCGATCGACCAGCAGCCGTACCTGCAGGGGTACATCCCGGTCGCGGTAATGGCGACGATGAAGCAGATGCACACCACCGACCTGAAGAAGGTCTCGGACGCCGTGAAGGCCAATCCGAAGGTGAAGGCACGCTTCGAGGAATACGGCCTCGCGCCGGTCTACGGCCCGCGCCACATCCTGTCCGGCCCGGGCTTCGTGACCAAGGACAACATCGGCAAGGTCGAGAAGTACGCGGGCCAGTACCGCTGATCCCGCGCGCCGCCGCGGCCCGCGCGCCGCGGCCGCGACCCAGACCACCAGGAGACACGCCATGACCCCGCCCGAGGCTGCCATGACGACCGACCGTCCGGTCGCGCCACCACCGATCGACGAACGCGTGCGCGCCATCAGCCCGTGGCGCCGGCTGCTCGGCCGCCCCGAGTCGGGCGCGCTCTCGGGCACCGTGCTCGTGTTCGCGCTGTTCGCGATCGCGGCGGGCGGCTCCGGGATGTTCAGCGCGGAGGGCATCGTCAACTGGGGCACCGTGGCGGGCTACCTCGGCGTGATCGCGGTCGGCGCGGCGCTGCTCATGGTCGCCGGCGAGTTCGACCTGTCCATCGGCTCGATGATCGGCTTCGCCGGCATGCTGCTCGCGGTGCCCTGCCTGTACGGCGGCTGGCCGGTGTGGCTGTCGGCGCTGTTCGCGATCGCCGTGGCGTGCGCGCTGGGTGCGCTCAACGGCTGGCTGGTCGTGCGCACGGGGCTTCCGAGCTTCATCGTCACGCTCGCGTTCTACTTCGTGCTGCGCGGCCTGAGCCTCGCGCTGTCGGTGCTGCTGACCGGCAAGACGATCGTCTCGAGCAACGGCGGCGCGGTGCTGTCGGACCTGGTCGCCGCCGACCCGGTCGTGCACGCCCTCTTCCAGGGCCACGTGCTCACGGGCCTGTTCGACGCGATGGCGCGCGCCGGCGTCATCGCGGCGCGCGACGACGGCACGGCGCTCGCGATCGGCGTGCCCAAGGTGATCGTCTGGTGGCTCGCGCTCACCGCGATCGGCGCGTTCGTGCTGGCGCGCACGCGCGCGGGCAACTGGATCCTGGCCGTCGGCGGCGACGCCAACGCGGCGAAGAACGTCGGCATCCCCGTGGCGCGCGTGAAGATCGCCCTGTTCATGCTGACCGCGCTGTGCGCCGCGCTGTTCGCGATCCTGCAGGTGGCCGACGCCGGCTCCGCGGCCGCCGACCGCGGGCTGCAGAAGGAGTTCGAGGCCATCATCGCCGCGGTCATCGGCGGCTGCCTGCTGACGGGCGGCTACGGCTCCGTGATCGGCGCGTCGCTGGGCGCGCTGATCTTCGGCGTCGTGCAGATCGGCATCGGCTACACGAGCATCGACAACAACTGGTACCGCGTGTTCCTCGGCGGGATGCTGCTGGTGGCGGTGCTGTTCAACAACTTCGTGCGCCGGCGCGTCGCGCTGGGGCGGCGCTGAACACCGGCGAAGGGACACCGATGGCATCCGACCTGATCCTGCAGCTCGAGGACGTCAGCAAGTACTTCGGGCCGGTGATCGCGCTGTCCGGCGTGACGCTGCGCCTGCACCGCGGCGAGGTGCACTGCCTGCTGGGCGACAACGGCGCGGGCAAGAGCACGCTCATCAAGATGCTCGCCGGCGTGCACGCGCCCGACGGCGGGCAGTACCTCGTCGACGGCCGGCCGGTGCGCTTCCGCTCGCCGCGCGAGGCGCTGGACGCCGGCATCGCGACCGTCTACCAGGACCTCGCGCTCGTGCCGCTCATGAGCGTCGCGCGCAACTTCTTCATGGGCCGCGAGCCGGTGCGCAGGCTGTTCGGCGCGCTGCCGGTGATGGACCACGCGCTCGCCGAGCGCACCGCCGCCGAGCGCCTGGCCGAGATGGGCATCCGCGTGCGCGACCCGGGGCAGCTGGTGGGCAACATGTCCGGCGGCGAGAAGCAGTGCCTCGCGATCGCGCGCGCCATCCACTTCGGCGCGCGCGTGCTGATCCTCGACGAGCCCACGGCCGCCCTCGGCGTGAAGCAGAGCGTCAACGTGCTCAAGCTCATCGCGCGGGCGCGCCAGCGCGGGATCTCGGTGATCTTCATCACCCACAACGTCAACCACGCGTACCCGATCGGCGACCGCTTCACGCTGCTCAATCGCGGCAAGTCCATGGGCACGCACGCGAAGTCCGAGGTCTCCAAGGAGCGCGTGCTCGACATGATGGCCGGCGGCGCCGAGATGCAGTCGCTGATGCAGGACCTGGAAGGCGTCACGATATGAGCGCATTCACCCTCGACGACGCCGGCGCGGCCGCCCGCCGCTTCGACCTCGCCTGCCTCGGCCGGCTCGCCGTCGACCTCTACGCGCAGCAGGTCGGCGCGCGGCTGGAGGACGTCTCGTCCTTCGCCAAGTACCTGGGCGGCAGCTCCGCCAACATCGCGTTCGGCGCCGCGCGCCTCGGGCTGCGCGCGGCGATGATCTCGCGCGTCGGCGACGAGCAGATGGGCCGCTTCCTGCTCGAGTCGCTGCAGCGCGAGGGCTGCGACACCTCGATGGTGCAGGTCGACCCCGAGCGCCTGACCGCGCTCGCGATCCTCGGCCTGAAGGACCGCGACACCTTCCCGCTGCTGTTCTACCGCGAGAACTGCGCCGACATGGCGCTCGATCCCGCGGGCATCCGCGAGGAGTTCATCGCCGACTGCCGGGCGCTCGTGGTCACGGGCACGCACCTGTCGCAGCCCGGCGTGCGCGCGGCGTCGGAGCGGGCGCTGGAGTTCGCCGGCCGCCACCGCACGCTGCGCGTCCTCGACATCGACTACCGCCCCGTGCTGTGGGGGCTGACCCGACGCGGCGACGGCCAGACGCGCTACGTGCCCGACGCCGCCGTCACCGCGAGCCTGCAGGAGATGCTGCCGCGCTTCGAGCTGCTGATCGGCACCGAGGAGGAGTTCGTGATCGCCGGCGGCGTGCCGGGCGACCTGCTCGCCTCGCTGCGCCGCATCCGCGAGATCACGCGGGCGGCGATGGTCGTCAAGCTCGGGCCGCTGGGCTGCTGCCTCGTCGACGGGCCCGTGCCCGCACGGCTCGAGGACGCACCGACCTGCGCCGGCGAGCGCGTCGAGGTGATGAACGTGCTCGGCGCCGGAGACGCCTTCGCCGCGGGCCTGCTCACCGGCCTGCTGCGCGGGCAGGGCTTCGCCGAGGCCGCGCGGCTCGCCAACGCGTGCGGGGCGCTGGTCGTCTCGCGCCATGCCTGCGCACCCGCGATGCCGACGCCGGCCGAGCTCGCGCACTGGTTCGGCACGCCCTCGCCGGACGCCGCCTCCGACGCCCGGCTCGCCCACCTGCACCGCACCACCGCGGCGCGGGCGCGCCGGGACGAGCTCAACGTGCTCGCCTTCGACCACCGCAGCCAGTTCTACGAGCTCGCGCGCGAGGCCGGCGCGCCGGAGTCGCGGCTGCCCGCGCTCAAGGCGCTGCTGGTGCGCGCGGTGGAGCGCGTCGAGCGCTCGCGCGGGCTGCAGGGACGCGTGGGCGTGCTGGTCGACGAGGTCTACGGCGCCCAGGCGCTGCATGCGGCGACCGGGCGCGGCTGGTGGGTCGGCCGGCCGGTGGAACTGCCCGGCTCGCGCCCGCTGCGCTTCGAGGGCACGGCCTCGCTGGGCAGCCGGCTCGTGCACTGGCCGCGCGAGCAGGTCGTCAAGTGCCTGGTGCACTTCCACCCGGACGACGCCGTGGACCTGCGCCTGGAGCAGGAGGCGCGCCTGCAGGAAGTCTGGGCGGCCACGCGCGACACCGGCCACGAGCTGCTGCTCGAGGTGATCCCGCCGCGCCGCCCGGGACACGAGGACGACGTCGACGACGCCGTGCTGCGCGCCGTCGCCCGCCTCTACACGATCGGCCTGAAGCCCGAGTGGTGGAAGCTCGCGCCCATGCGCCCGCAAGGCTGGGCCGCGCTCGCCGCGCTGGTGGCCGCGCGCGACCCGCAGTGCCGCGGCGCCGTCATCCTCGGCCTGAGCCAGCCGCTGGCCGAGCTGGCGCGCGGCTTCGCGGACGGCACGCATCCCATCGTCAAGGGCTTCATGGTCGGTCGCTCGCTGTGGGCGGAGCCCGCGCGCGCCTGGCTGCGCGGCCCCGGCGACGAGCGCGGCGACGACGCTCTGGTCGATGCCGTG
>DASVLN010000762.1:0-1728 GCA_036384855.1 Burkholderiaceae bacterium
CGGCGCCCGTGCCCGCGCCCGCGCCGCAGGCGATGTCGCGCCCGATGCCGCTCGACGACGGCATCGACGACGCGGCCGCCTACGACGACACGGAGCTCCTCGGGCATTCGTCGGGCCACCAGCCGGCCGCCGACGACGCCGACACGGTGATCGCCGTCGCGGCGCCGGTGCGCCGGGCGACGTCCACCGCGCCGTCGCTGCGCCTGCTGGGCGTGCTGGCGATGCTGCTGCTCGCGCTCTGGCTCGCGCGGCTCGGGTCGGCGCCGCTGTTCGACGTCGACGAGGGCGCGTTCGCCGAGGCCACGCGCGAGCTCGTGCACGGCCACGACTGGGGCAGCACGACGCTCAACGGCGTCGACCGCTTCGACAAGCCCATCCTCGTCTACTGGCTGCAGGCGCTGAGCCTGAAGACCTTCGGCGCCACCGAGTTCGCAGTACGCCTGCCTTCGGCGCTGTGCGCATTCCTCTGGTGCCTCGCGCTGGGACAGTTCGCGTGGCGGCGCTTCGGCCCGCAGGTGGCGATCGCGGCGGCGGGCATCCTCGCGACCAGCCTGCTGCCGATGCTGATCGGCCGCGCCGCGACCGCCGACTCGCTGCTGAACCTGCTGCTGGCGCTGTCGACCCTCGACCTGTGGCGCCACCTCGAGAACGGCCGCGACGCGCCGCGGCGTCGCGCGTTCGCGTGGATCGGCCTGGGCCTGCTGGCCAAGGGGCCGATCGCGATCCTCGTGCCCGCCGCCGCCGCAGGCCTGTGGCTGCTGACGGGACGCGACCGCTCGCGCCTGCAGCGCCTCGTCGGCGACCCGCTGGCCTGGGGGCTGATGATCCTGATCGCCGCGCCCTGGTACGCCTACGCGCTGTGGCGCCACGGCATGGCCTTCGTCGACGGCTTCCTGCTGCACCACAACGTCGAGCGCTTCACGGGCTCGCTCGAGGGTCACGCGGGCAGCATCCTCTACTACGTCAAGGTGCTGCCGGTCGCGATGATGCCGTGGACGCCGCTGCTGGTGCCCATCCTGATGCACGTGCGCCAGCGCTGGAAGGAGCCGCTGGGCCGCTTCTCGATGCTGTGGGCGGCGTTCGTGATCGGCTTCTTCTCGCTGTCCGGCACCAAGCTTCCGCACTACGTGCTCTACGGCTTCACGCCGCTGGTGCTGCTGGCGGCGCAGGAGCTGGTGGCTGTCCGGCGCGGCGTGCGGGTGGCGCTGTTCGTGACGATCGCGGCCATGGTCGCGCTCGTCTCGGCCCTGCCCTGGATCGCCCACGCGGCCGCGGCCGGCACCCCCGACCCGCTGTACCGGACGCTGCTGAGCACGGCGCCGCCCGCGCCGTGGTGGTGGCTGGGGATCCCGATCGGGCTGCTCGTGTTCGCGCTCACGATCTGGGTGCCCAACGTCCGCAACTACCTGAGCGAGGCCGAGGGGGCGCTCGCCGCGGCCGGGCTCGCGGCCGCGTGGCTGGTGTTCGCCGCGCTGCCCTGGCTGGGACAGACGCTGCAGGACCCGATCCGGGTGCTCGCGCGCACGGTGCCGATCGCGCAGCTGAACCTGCAGGATCGCGAGCCCGTCGTGCAATGGCGCCTGCACCAGCCGAGCATCGCCTACTACCTGGGCCAGACCGTCGAGCGCGCCGACCCGGTGGGCGGCGACTGGGCGCTGGCGCGCGCCGACCGCCTCACGCCGGAGGAGATGGCCCGGCTCGAGGTCGTCCAGAGCGTGCGCGGCTACG
>DASVLN010000763.1:0-2275 GCA_036384855.1 Burkholderiaceae bacterium
GCTGGGTGCGCTGCCCGCGGCCGCGCGCGTGCTGGAGCTGCGCGCCGGCTCCGACGCGCTGCAGCGCGCCTACCTCGGCCGTCGCCCGGAATGCGACTGGCGCGTCCTGCCGATCGCCGTGGACGGTCGCGTCGACGTCGACGATCCCGCCGCGCAGGGCCTCTTCGACCTCGTCGTGATCGCCGACGCGCTGCCGTGGCTCGCCGATCCCGCCGGCCTGCTGGAGGCGCTTTCCCGGCGCGTGGCGGTCGGCGGCCGGCTCGTGCTGGGCTGCGTCAACCACGCGAGCGTGGACGCGCTGGCCGCGCTCGTCGACGGTGACGTCGGCGTGGTTCCCGCCAACGCGCCGCTGGCGGGACAGCCGCGGCTGATGGGGCCCGCGGCGCTCTTCCGGCTGCTGATGGATGCGGGCTGGATGCCCGCGCTGGTCGACCACGCGCCGGTGGCCGACGTCGCCGCGCCGGTGGAGGCGGGGCTGCAGGCCGTCGCGCGCGCCTTCGGCCGCGCCCCGGGCGGCAGCGTCGACCGGGTGCATCGCATGGCACGCCTGGTCGTCGAGGCGCGCCCGCTGTTCGTCGGCACGCCCGAGCTGGACGTGCCCGCCCTGTTCGACGTGCTCGTGCCCACCACCGACGAGCGCCAGCTGCGCCTGAACGTCGAGGCCTCGAGCGGCCTGGAGGAGGTCGGCGCACGCATCGTCTCGTGCCGCGGCGCGGCCTCGCCCGCGCATGCGATCGAGCTGGGCCGGCCGCACCTGGCCGCCGACTGGGTGCTGCTGTGCCACCAGGACATCCACTTCCCGGCCGGCTTCGGCCGCCGTCTGAACGCGGTGCTCGCGGCGATCCCGCCCGAGCGGCGCGCCACCACGCTGATCGGCTTCGTCGGCATGGGCACGGGGCCGCGCGCGCAGGGACGCGTGCCCGCCGGCTTCGTCGTCGACCGCACCGACCGGGCCGACCACCCCGCCACGGACAACGCCGTCTCGATCGACGAGCTGGCCGTCGTCATGGCGCGCGATACCGTGCACCGTATCGACCCGGCGCTGGGCTGGCACCTCTGGGCCACCGACCTGTGCCTGGCCGCGATCTGCGACCACCACGTCTTCCCGCGCATCGTGCGCCTGCCGCTGTTCCACAACTCGCGCACCGGCTGGCAGCTTCCCGCCGACTTCCATGCCTCGGCGGAGCGCCTCGCCCGCAAGTGGGCCGGCTTCGGCCCCATCCACACGCTGTGCGGCGTCATCGACGCCGTGCCGGAGACCCAGACCGCATGACCGCCATCACCACCCTGATCCCGGCCTTCAAGCCCGAGTACCTCGGCGAGACCCTGCTGAGCCTGCGGCGCCAGAGCGTGCGCGACTTCCGCGTCGTCATCTCCGACGACAGTCCCGGCGCGGTCATCACCGACATGATCCGCGACCGCCGCTTCGGCGCCGCGACGGACGGGATGGACCTGACGGTCGTCCGCGGCCCCGGCAACGGCCGGCTGAACCACCTGCGGCTGGTCGACCTGTGGGCCGGCTCGACGCCGTTCATGCACCTGCTGATGGACGACGACGTCCTGTTCCCCGGCTTCTACCGCACGCACCTGCAGGCGCATGCGCGGGCCGCGTTCTCGGTCACCGTGAGCGCGCGCTGGCTGAGCCAGGACGACGCGGCGCCGGCCTGGTCGCTGCCGCTGCCGGCGGCGGTCGAGGACAGCCCGCTGCGCGTCGTGCCGCTGGACGCGGCCCAGCTGTTCCCGACGGTCGTCCCGGGCTGCGAGAACTGGCTCGGCGAGCTGTCCAACATGGTCTGGACCGCGGACGCGGCGGCGAGCTATCCCCGCCCGCCGGTCGAGGGCCTGAACTACTACGGGCTGCTGGACATCGGCGCGGTGCTCGAGGCCGTGGCGCGGCAGCCGGTCGGCTTCATCCGCGACCACCTGAGCGTCTTCCGGCAGCACGGCCGGCAGACGACGCACAACGTCGGCGGCCACGGCCACAAGGTCTGCATGCTGGTGTGGGCGGCCTACGCGCTGCACGCCTGGGCGCAGCAGCGGATCGACGCGCGCGACGCCGTCCGCGCGATCAGCACCACCGTCCGCCGCTGCCTCGACCTCTACGGCGAAGGCGACCCGGTGATGGACGAGTTCTACGCGCTCGTGCAGCGCCGCGGCGGCAGCCTGGCCGACCTGCACACCGGCTTCCGCGCCTTCTGGCAGACGCTGCTGGCCGCGCACCCGGGCACCGCGCCCGCGGCGGCGGCGGACGGCGAACTGCAGGGCGCGGCCGTGG
>DASVLN010000764.1:0-2162 GCA_036384855.1 Burkholderiaceae bacterium
GCACGCCCAGCAGGCGCAGCCGGCGCGTGAGGTCGACCCGCTTCAGGCACAGGCCGGCCAGGCGCCGGATCTCCGCCGGGTCGCAGGTCGGCAGCGGGATGGTCTGGTCGCGCGTCACGGTGCGGAAGTCGTCGAAGCGCAGCTTGATGCCGATCGTGCGGCCGACGTAGCCCTTGCGCGAGAGGTCGGCGGCGACGTGCTCGCACAGCTCGGTGAAGATGGCAGAGAGCTCCGCGCGGTCGCGCCTCGCGTGCAGGTCGCGGTCGAAGGTGGTCTCGCGGCTCATCGACACCGGCTCGCCGTCGGTGACGATCGGGCGGTCGTCGATGCCGTGCGAGACCGCGTGCAGCCACGCCGCGGTGTTCGGCGTGAAGTGCTGCGCCAGCCAGCCGACGTCGCGCGCCGCGAGCTCCCCGATCGTGTGGATGCCCAGCGCATCCAGGCGCGCGCCCGCCTTCGGGCCGATGCCGTTGATGCGGCGCACCGGCAGCGGCCAGATGCGCGCGGGAATGTCCTCGTAGGTCAGCACGGTCAGGCCGTCGGGCTTGTCCAGCTCGGAGGCGATCTTCGAAAGCAGCTTGTTGGGCGTGACGCCGATCGAGCAGGTCAGGCCGGTGGCGCGGCGCACGTTGTTCTTCAGTTCGTGGGCGAACGCGCGCACGCCGCCGAGCGGGTCGTGGCCGATCGGCTCGCGGATGCCGGGCACGTCGGTCAGGTCGATGTAGATCTCGTCGATGCCGCGGTCCTCGATCACCGGCGCGAGCTCGCGCACGGCGCCCTTGAACAGGCGCGAGTAGTGGCGGTAGCTGTCGAAGTCCGTGGGCAGCAGGATCGCGTGGGGCGCCAGCGCGGCGGCCTTCATCATGCCCATCGCGGAGAACACGCCGAACTTGCGCGCCTCGTAGCTCGAGGTCGTGACGACGCCGCGGCCGACGTAGTTCTCGAGGCGCGCGAAGGTCCAGGTGCCGTCCTCGTTGTGCACCGGGGTGTGGCGCCGGCCGCCGCCCACCACCACCGCCTGGCCGCGCAGCATCGGATAGCGCAGCAGTTCGACCGACGCATAGAAGGCGTCCATGTCGAGGTGCGCGATCACGCGGGGCAGCGGGTGGGTCATGTGGATCTTCTGTATGCATCCACAGTATCCCACGCCGCGCGGGCGCATCGTCGCACGAGGCTTGCCCTTGCGGGTCGGGACGGCCGTCAGCGCCGCTTCAGGCACCCGCGTTCGGCGCCGCGGACGCCACCACAATCCGGAGGCCGCGACCGCCGCGGGAAGGCCCTCGCATGTCCAGCACCACGCCCACGCACCCCCACGCGCGCCAGCGCACCCCCTTCGCCCGCATCGTCCGCCTCGTGCGGGTGCGGCCGCGGCTGTTCATCGTCGCGCTGCTCGGGGTGGCCGTCGGACTGCTGCTGCCCGACCGCGTCGCGGCCCACGGCGTCACGCGCTGGCTGATCGCGTGGAACGCCGGCGCCTGGCTGTACATCCTGCTGGCCGCGGCGATGATGATCCGCTCGTCGCAGGACCACATGCGCCACCGCGCCCAACTGCAGGACGACGGCAAGTACGCGATCCTCGGCCTGACGGTGGTGGCCGCGATCGCGAGCCTGGCGGCGATCGGCGGCGAGCTCTCGGTGGTCAAGGACATGCACGGCTGGATCCGCGGCGCGCACGTCGCGCTCGCGGGCATCACGGTGCTCGCGTCGTGGGGCTTCATCCAGGTGATGTTCACGCTGCATTACGCGCACGACTACTACCTCGCCAAGTGCCACGGCCACCGGCCCGGCCTCGACTTCCCCGGCGAGGATCTGCCCGACTACGGCGACTTCTTCTACTTCGCGGCCGTCATCGGCACCTCGGGCCAGACGGCGGACGTCTCGTTCGTGACCAAGCCCATGCGGCGCATCGGCTCGCTGCACTGCATCCTGGCCTACCTGTTCAACACCACCGTGCTCGCGCTGCTGATCAACATCGGGGCGAGCCTGTTCTGAAGGATTGCGACGCATGACCGCCGACCAAGTCCACCCCGCGAGCTTGTCGTATTCGGCCGCCGCCGACACCTACGTGCGCGGCCGGCCCGACTACCCGGCCGGGCTCGACGCGTGGCTGCGCGAGTCGCTCGGCCTCGCGCCCGGCGCGCGCGTACTCGACCTCGGCGCCG
>DASVLN010000765.1:0-2351 GCA_036384855.1 Burkholderiaceae bacterium
ACGGCATCCCCGGCCGCCGCTGCGGCGGCGCCGGCCCCGGCTCCGCCGGCGCGCGCGGCAGCCGACTCGTCGACCACGGTCGACTCGAAGCTGGATTCGGCGGCGTCGACGGTGTCGGCGCGCCGGAAGGGATTCCATCGCATGGGGCGGAAGTTAACCGATGGTGAGCCCGCAATTCTGGCTGCAGGACGGGAAGTTACCCTGCTGCGGGCTACAAATGCTCACAACGTGGTGATTGCTTCACGACTCCCCGAGCGGGGCATGTCGGGTGTCGCCGAGTTCCCGCTCCAGCCGCCGGATCGTCTCCTGCAGCACCGGCAACGCGGTGGCGAACGAGAGCCTCAGGTGCGCGCGCGCGTGCAGCGGGCCGAAGTCCTTGCCGGGCGTCAGCGCGACGTGCGCCTGGCGCATCATGCGCATGACGAAGTCCCAGCTGTCGACGTCGTGCGCGCTGCAGTCGGCCCAGACGTAGAAGGCGCCGTCCGGCACCACCGGCACGGGCAGGCCGATGCGTTCGAGTTCCGGCACGACGTAGTCCCTGCGGCGGCGGAAGGCGTCGCGGCGCCGCTCGCATTCGGCGAGGCTCTCGTCGTCGAAGCAGGCGAGGGCGGCATGCTGGGCGACCGCGCTCGGGCAGATGTAGAGGTTCTGGGCCAGGCGCTCCACCGGCTCGACCAGCGCCTCCGGCAGGACGACCCAGCCCAGGCGCCAGCCGGTCATGCTGAAGTACTTCGAGAAGCTGTTGATCGAGATGACGTCCTCGCCCAGCGCCAGCGCGCTGCGCTCGAACGCGGGGTCGTAGCTCAGGCCCTGGTAGATCTCGTCGACGATGCAGGCGCCGCCGTGCTCGCGCACGACGCCGACGATGCGCGCGAGCTCGTCCGGCGCGATCGAGGTGCCGGTCGGATTCGAGGGCGAGGCGAGCAGCACGCCGCGCGTGGCCGGCGTCCAGTGCGCGCGCACGGCGGCGGCGTCGAGCTGGAAGCGCGTCGCGGGCGACGTGTCCACCAGCACCGCCTTCGCGCCCGCGGCGGCGACGAAATGGCGGTTGCACGGATAGCTCGGGTCGGGCATCAGCACCTCGTCGCCCTCCTCGAACAGCGCATGGCAGACCAGCTGCAGCGCCGCCGACGCCCCCGCCGTCACGACGATGCGCCGCGCCGGCACGTCGACGCCCCAGCGGCGCGCGTACCAGCGGCTGATGCGCTCGCGCAGCGCGGGCAGGCCGACCGCCTCGGTGTACTGCGTCCGGCCGGCGCGCAGCATCGCCTCGGCGGCCGCGACGACCGGCGCGGTGGCCGTGAAGTCGGGCTCGCCGATGTTCAGGTACAGCATCGGCTCGCCGCCGCGCGCCGGGTCGCACTCGGGCGAGCGCGCGATCTCCTGCGCGACCTTGGCGCAGGCCATGACGTAGAACGGGTCGATGCGGTCGAGGCGGCGGGCGAGCTTCATGGGCGGTCCTGGTGGTGGGGCACGCGCTCGGGGCACGTGAACGCCGCGGGCGCCTCCTGCGCGGCGTCCTCGAGCCAGAGCACGTCGTCGGCCTGCGGCAGCACCGCCTCGTGGCGCTGCAGCGCGGCGTTCACGCGGGCGACCGTGGCGTCCTTGGGCTCGTCCTTCATCGTCAGCGTGGCGAGCATGTCGTCGCACAGCGCCTGGTCGAGGAAGCGGTGTCGGCGCAGGCAGCTCGGGAAGGGCCGGGCCTCGATCGCGGGCCAGCCGGGGAAGTCCTTGGCGCGCGCCAGGTCGCGCCCGACGTCCGACTGCTCGCCCGCCGGATCCTGCTGCACGCAGGCGAGCGCGATGCGGTAGCCGAACAGGAAGCGCATGTCGGCGTCGGACGGGCCGGCGCGGACGGCGGCGGGCAGGACGAGCAGCGCGGCGAGCGCGAGGGCGGCGGGCACGCGGGCCCGTGGCGGGAAGCGGAGAACGGTCATGGAGGGCGGCGCCGGCGCACGGGCGCCGGAGTCCGGCAGGGGGCCTGGCGCGGCGGTGTCGACATTGTAGAGAGCCGCGCCGCTTGCGTCGGCGGTCGCCGCGGTGCCGGCGCATCCTTCGTGCGGGGATTTCGGCCCGTCGCCGCATGCGGGCACGCCGGCTGCATGCGAGCCCGCACGTCTTTCGATCCGCCACCGCCCATGCCGATGCCCATCCCGCCAGAGCTCCAGCAGGTCGCGCGCTTCGCCGCGGACGCGTTCGGCGCTCCCAGGCCGCGGGCGACCGCCTACCGGGACGCCGAGGGCCATGAGCGCCTGCACGTGCTGGACGTCCCGGACCGGCCGCGCCCCGGACTCGTGTCGTGGGCGACGGTGGGCCTCGCGTCGCACCGCCTGCCCGGGCCGGCGCGCACG
>DASVLN010000766.1:0-6154 GCA_036384855.1 Burkholderiaceae bacterium
CGTGCGCGCCGCGCTGCGCCGGCAGCAGGCGACGCAGCTGACGGTCGTCGCGCGCGGGCGCAAGGACGCGCTCGTCGGCTTCGGCGACGACTCGACCCCCGGCCCGAGCGTCGAGCTGCGCAGCGACGTGCTGACGGGGCCGCACCTGGAGATGCAGGTCGGCGGACGATTCGACCCCGTGCCCGACCCGCGCCGGCAAGGCCACGTGCTGCGCTTCGACGACACCGCGCTGGTGGCCGGAGGCGACTCGGTGCAGCTCGAGGCGTGGGCGCACCGGCCGTGGTGGGGCCCCGGCTGGCAGACCGCGCTGGCCATGGGCAACAACACCCCGGCCCTGGACGGCGTGGGCATCCAGCGCTCGAGCGCGAGCACGTCGACGCTGCCCTGGCTGCGCTGGCTCGGGCCGTGGAGCGCCGAGGGCTTCGTCGCCCGCGCCGACGGGATGAGCGATCCGCCGCATCCGTTCATCGTCGGCGGCCGCATCGAGCTCCGGCCATTCCCGTGGCTGCAGCTGGGGCTCGAGCGCACCGCGCAATGGGGCGGCCAGGGTCGCGACCAGACCTTCCTGAGCTTCGTGAACATGCTGCTCAGCCGGGGTGTCAATGCGGACACGCGGGCGGAGATCCCGCACGATCCCGCCAACGAGATGGCCGGCTACGACGCCCGCATCCGCTGCCCGCTCGGGCTGCGCTGCGCGGTGTACGGCCAGGCCATCGGCGAGGACGAGGCGGGCCACCTGCCGTCGCGCTTCCTGGCGCTCGGCGGCGCGGAGTTCTGGAGCGCCGACGGCAGCCAGCGCGTCTTCCTGGAGGCCGCGCGCACCAGCGCCTACCGCGACTGGTTCGGTCCGCCCCTCACCGACTACGCCTATCGCAATTACGCGTACCCGCAAGGGTATACGGACGACGGCCGCTGGCTCGGTGCCGGCGCAGGCCCCGATTCGCGCCTGTTCACGCTGGGCTGGATCGATGCCGACGCGGACGCCAGCGTGCGCGTGACGGCAGGCCACGTGGGCTCGCGCATCGGCACGTTCAGCCCCGTCACCTTCGACCCGGCGTCTTCGGGCAAGCTGCTGTCGGTGTCCGCGCGCCGCACCTTCGCGTGGGGGCCGTCGACGTGGACGCCGCAGGTCGACTGGACGCGGGTGGACGCCGCGGCCGGCGCCTGGCGCCAGACGCGCGTCGGGCTGGAGATGAGCCTCGACCTCGACGCCGCCACGAACGGCGCGACCAACGGCGTCTTCGGCCGCCTGGCGACGGCGCGTCCGGGCTGGCAGACCCAGGCGCTCGTGGCCGCGGCGCTCGTCGGGGGCTCGGCCATCTTCGACCGCCGCGCCGACGACTACGCCCAGGATCACCGCCACGACACCACCTCGCTCGTCCTGCGCCCCGTGGGCAACGCGGCGCCGGCCATCGAGCTCGGGCTGGCCGGCACCGCGTGGCTCGCGAGCAAGGATCCGCGTGCCGCCGCCACCGGGCGGACGTCGGTGGAGTCCGGCGTCGTGGCCGTCGCGCTGGCCGAGGCGATCAAGCTCGCGGTCAAGCGCGAGCGCCCGAACCGCGGCTACGGCCCGGGCAGCTTCGGCCACGCGTCGGCCAAGGACTCGTCCTTTCCGTCGACGCACTCGACCGCGGCCTGGGCGCTGCTGACGCCCGTGGCCGAGGAGTACGACGCGCCGTGGCTCTACGGCGTCGCCGCGATCACCAATGCGGGCCGGGTGCTCGCGCGGGAGCACTGGCTGTCCGACACCGTCGCCGGCGCCGCGCTGGGCTGGGCCGTCGGCCACGCCCTGCACGCGCGGCAGGCCGGAACGGGGCCGGACTCGCCCGAGTTCGCGCTCGGACCCGGCACGGTCGCGGTGAGCGTGCCGTTCCGCTGATGACCCGCGGCGCGCACCGGCCCGCGGATTGCCTTCCCGCGCCATCATGCGCGCGATGGAGGAGACGATGACGATGCGGGCGGACGACGAGGCGGCCCTGGCCGAGGCGGTGCGGCTGCTGGAGCGTCCCAGCTTGGGCGCGCGGCTGGCGGGCTACGTCGGCTCGCCGATCGAGAAGGCGGTCGGCCTGCTGCCGCGGCGCGCCTCCGTGCTGGTGGGCTCCGCGGCGCGCAAGGCGATCGAGGCGGCGTTGAAGCTCGCGCTGAAGACGCTGGCCGCGAGCGATCCGCGCGGCGCAGCCCCGCCGCCGGCGTCCACCGGCTGGCACAAGGCGGCGAGCGCGGTGAGCGGCGCGGCCGGCGGTGCGTTCGGGCTCGCGGCGCTGGGCGTGGAGCTGCCCGTGTCGACGACGATCATGATGCGCTCCATCGCCGACGTGGCGCGCTCCGAGGGCGCCGACCTGCACGACCGCCAGGTGCAGCTGGAGTGCGTGATGGTGCTGGGACTCGGCGGCACCTCGCCGGCGGACGACGCGGCCGAGGTCGGCTACTTCGCGGTGCGCGAGGCGATGACGCGCGCCGTCTCGAGCGCCGCGGCCCACATCGCGCAGCACGGCCTCGCGCGCGAGGGCGCGCCCGCGCTCGTGCGGCTGATCGCGCTGGTGGCGGAGCGCTTCTCCCTCAACGTCACCGAGAAGGCAGCCGCGCAGCTGGTACCGCTGGTCGGCGCGGTCGGCGGCGCGGCGGTCAACGCGATCTTCATCGACCACTTCCAGTCCGTCGCGCGCGGCCATTTCACGGTGCGGCGGCTGGAGCGGCGCTATGGCGAGGCCGAGGTTCGCGTGCGCTACCAGGCACTCGCGGCGACGCTCGCGTGAATGGGGCGGTACCTGCCGACCAAGACCCTGACGCGCGCATGTGAGGGAAATCCCTCGAGTGGTCGAGAACTCACCCCAAGAACGTGGGGGAGCCGGGTCGCGTTAAAGCGGCCAGGACGACGCTCCGGAATGCACCATGCACCATGTCGACGCGGGTTCATGTGGCTGCGGATCCGACATGCCTGCGTCATCCTGGACATCCCGCCGGGCGGGCGCCGCGCCAACTCGATCCCGGGTACGTGTCGCGCCAGTCGGGAAGGCGAGCATCCACACCGCGTCGAGCCCGCATGGTTGAGCGACGGGGCGCGTCCGGGCCTTGGCGTGGCGGCGGCGCCCGCGGGCGCTCGATCGGCTGGTTATGCGGCCAAGACATGGCGGCTGCCGACATGGCCTGCTTCTTGCGACCCTGCGAGGGGTTCGCCGATACGCAAGCGAAAGCCGAACGCAAGCCCGGCCCTCTGTCAAGAGTGCCTACGCTATCGGCGTTTCCCGCATCTCTCGTTTACGGCAGGCGGACGGTTTTCTTTAGCGCTTGGCTTGTAAAGTTGCCGGGCAGTCGATGGGCCCACGCCCGTCAGACCACGCCCACGTCCCGACCGCGTCGAAGGCGTACCACGTCTGAACGCTGGATCGATTCCCTCGTCTTTTCAAACAGAAGAGTGTTGAACATGTACAAGATGACTCGCGGAGGACTTCGCGCCCCGGCTGGCCTGTCCGTCGTCTCGATGGCCGCGGCCCTGGCGCTCGGAGCGATGTCGATGCCGGCCCAGGCCGGATTGGTCGGCGGCAGCACGCCCACCCTGGCCAGCAAGGCGCGCGTGGGCAGCGACCCGCGCATCGTCGACCAGGGCGTCGCCGCCTCGACGGACGTCAAGAGCATCACGATCTCGCTGGCCGTGCGCAACAAGGCCGCGCTCGACGCCGCCGTCGCCGCGGTCGCCGACCCGAAGAACGCGAACTTCCGCAAGTTCATCACGCCGGCGCAGTTCGCCGCGACCTACGGCCAGACGCCGGCCGCCGTGGCCCAGGTCGTCTCGTACCTGCAGTCCAAGGGCTTCACGATCACCCAGGTGCATGCGAACAACCTGCTGATCTCGGCGCGCGCGACCAACGCGCAGATCGCCGCGGCCTTCGGCAGCCCCGTCCACACCTACGCGCTGGGCGCGTCCACCTGGCAGGCGCCGGCGGCCAAGCCGGTGATGCCGGCCGCGATCTCGGCCATCGCCACCGGCGTGACCGGCCTGAGCACCCGCTCGTCGTTCCATTCGCACGCCGCCGCGATCCCGCATGCCGGCGCTCTGGCCGGCGACGCCGTCCAGCCCACCGTCGTGCCGAACGGCGCGATCGCCACCGATACCCCGGGTTCGTACACCGTCGGCGACGTCGCCGCCAAGTACAACGTCAACCCGCTGTATGCCAAGGGCCTGACCGGCGCCGGCAAGACCATCGGCATCGCCACGCTGGCCGGCTACAACCAGTCGGACGCCTTCGCCTACTGGGACGCCGTCGGCCTGACGGTGGACCCGAACCGCATCACCGACGTGGCGGTGGACGGCGGCCCGCTGGCCAAGGACGGCCCCGGCTCCGAAGGCGCCGGCGAGACGACGCTGGACGTCGAGCAGTCCGGCGGCCTCGCCCCGGGCGCCAGCATGCGCGTCTACCTCGCGCCGAACACGGATTCCGGCTTCATCGACGTCTTCGCGCAGGCGATCGACGAGAACCAGGTCGACGTGCTGTCGGTGAGCTGGGGCGCGCCCGAGATCTTCAACGACGACGCGACGCTGGCCACCTATGACGCGATCTTCGAGCAGGCCGCGCTGCAGGGCATCCCGGTGATCGCCGCCGCCGGCGACGCCGGCGCGTACGACATCAACCGCGACTACACCTATCCGGACTGCACGACGCTGCTGGATGTCGACTTCCCGGCTTCCGACCCGAACGTGCTGGCCGCCGGCGGCACGACGCTGCCCAACACGTTCCAGCACAAGTACGGCCCCGTGACGGTCGCGACCGAGCGCGCCTGGGGCTGGGACTACATGAAGAACTACATCGTCACGTACTACGGCAATGCGCTGTACTACGCCGACTACTTCGCGGTGGGCGGCGGCGGTGGCGTCAGCGTGGACTTCCTGAAGCCCTCGTACCAGGCCGGCATCGCCGGCACGGCGACCTCGGCCTCGGCGCAATCGCTGCTGTGCAGCCCGGCGTTCCTCGGCGCGCCCGGCACGCAGTACATCGACCTCGTCGACATGCCCGCGGGCGTCGCCGGCCGCAACCTGCCGGACGTCTCGCTCAACGCCGACCCCTACAGCGGCTACCTGGTCTACCAGGGCGGCTGGGGCTCGGGCTCGGGCGGCACGAGCTTCGTCGCGCCGCAGCTCAACGGCATCCTGACGCTGATCTCGTCGGGCCTGCCCGGCCGCGTCGGCCCGATCAACCCGCAGCTGTACGCCGCGTTCAAGGCCAAGGGCTACGCCGCGGGCTCGCCGTTCAAGGCCATCACGGCCGGCGACAACGAGTTCTACAAGTCCACCGCCTCCTACAACCCCAGCACGGGCCTGGGCTCGCTGGACGTGGCCGCGCTGGCGACGGCGCTCGGCGTGAAGTGATACGCGATGCGGGCTGCTCGACGATAATCGCCGGCGCAGCCTGCTCATCTGCCCCGAACCCTACAAGCGACGCAACAACATCATGACCATCTTCAAGCAACTGGCCCTCGCGGCCGCCCTGGCCCTCGTCGGCGTCACCGGCGCCCAGGCCGCCACCGAGATCGGCGGCGAATACGTGCCGATGGATCCGGGCGCGCCCGGCGACTTCACCAACACCTGGACGCTGAGCAACGCCGACTTCCTGGCGCCGGCGGCCGCGGGCGGCACGGAGAAGGGGACCAAGGGCGACTCGTTCATCGACTGGTTCCAGTTCAACGTCCCGGAAAGCGAATACGTCACCTTCGGCTTCAGCAGCCAGCTCAACCCCACCGCCGAGGTCTCGTTCACCGGCTGGGTCATCGGCGTTCCGGCCGACGGCAGCATCATCGACAGCCAGGGCTCGCTGATCACGAACGCGCTCCAGGGCCCGACCTACTTCCTGGCCAGCGGCACGTACGAGATCGACGTGTTCGGCACGTTCAAGCAGCGCGGCGGCCTGTTCGACGGCTACATCATGGGCAACGTGCCCGAGCCCTCGAGCTGGGCGCTGATGCTGGCTGGCGTCGGCGCGATCGGCGCGCTGGCGCGCCGCCGCAAGGCCCGGGCGCAAGCCTGATGCCGGCGGGCCGCACGGCCCGCCTGTCTGACGACCGGCGCGAGTTCCGCCAGCCGGTCGATCGTCGAGGAAGGCCGCGATCCGTCGCGGCCTTTTTTCGTTCCGGCGATCGCCGCGTTCAGCGCGTCGCGGCG
>DASVLN010000767.1:0-6116 GCA_036384855.1 Burkholderiaceae bacterium
GCGCGCGCGCGAGCCTGAAAGCGGGCGCGCCCGCCGGGCAGGGGCGGGCGCGAGCCGGTCGCAGCGCGTCGCGGGCGGCCCCGCGACGTCACATGCCGGAGTAGTTCGGGCCGCCGCCGCCCTCGGGCGTGACCCAGACGATGTTCTGCGTCGGATCCTTGATGTCGCAGGTCTTGCAGTGCACGCAGTTCTGCGCGTTGATCTGCAGGCGGTCGCTGCCGTCCTCGTTCTTCACGAACTCGTAGACGCCCGCCGGGCAGTAGCGGCTCTCCGGCCCCGCGTATTCGGCCAGGTTGACCTTCACGGGCACGCCCCCGTCCTTGAGCGTCAGGTGGACCGGCTGGTCCTCGGCGTGGTTGGTGTTGCTCACGAAGACCGAGCTCAGGCGGTCGAAGGTGAGCTTGCCGTCGGGCTTCGGGTAGGCGATCTGCGGCATCTCGGACGCGGGGCGCAGGGCCTCGTTGTCCTTCTTGGTGTTGTGCAGCGTCCAGGGCGGGATGGGCATGCCCAGCTTGGGCATGAGCCACTGCTCGAGGCCGGTCATCACGTTGCCGACCAGCTTGCCCTTCTTGAACCAGAGCTTGAAGTTCTTCGTGCGCTGCAGTTCCTTGTGCAGCCAGCTGCGCTCGAATGCGGCGGGGTAGGCCGAGAGCTCGTCGGCCTGGCGGCCGGCCTGCAGGGCCTCGAACGCGGCCTCGGCGGCCATCATGCCGCTCTTGATCGCGGCGTGGCTGCCCTTGATGCGCGCGGCGTCCAGCGTGCCGGCATCGCAGCCCACCAGCGCGCCGCCCGGGAAGACCATCTTGGGCAGCGACTGCAGGCCGCCGTTGTTGATCGCCCGCGCGCCGTAGGACAGCCGCTTGCCGCCTTCGAGGTGCGCGCGCACGGCGGGGTGCGTCTTCCAGCGCTGCATCTCCTCGAACGGGCTCATCCACGGGTTCTGGTAGTCGAGGCCGATGACGAAGCCCAGGGTCACCTTGTTGTCCGCCAGGTGGTAGAGGAAGCCGCCGCCGAAGGTCGTGGCGTCGGTGATCGGCCAGCCGGCGGTGTGCACCACGAGCCCGGGCTTGGCCTTGTCGGCGGGGATCTCCCACAGCTCCTTGATGCCGATCGCCCAGCTCTGCGCGTCGCGGCCTTCCTGCAGCCGGTACTTCGCGAGCAGCTGCTTGCCGAGGTGGCCGCGCGCGCCTTCGGCGAAGATCGTGTACTTGCCGTGCAGCTCCATGCCGAGCTGGAAGCCGTCGTGCGGCTCGCCGTCGCGGCCCACGCCCACGTTGCCCGTGGCCACGCCCTTGACCGCGCCCTGGTCGTCGTACAGGACTTCGGCCGCGGCGAAGCCCGGGAAGATCTCGACGCCCAGCGCCTCGGCCTGGCCGGCCAGCCACTTGACGACGTCGCTCAGGCTGATGACGTAGTTGCCGTGGTTGTGGAACGGGTAGGGCATCAGCCATTCGGGCACCGACTTCGAGCCGGTCTCCGACAGGAACAGGAACTCGTCGCCGGTGACCGGCTGGTTCAGCGGCGCGCCGTCGGCCTGCCAGTTCGGCAGCAGCTCGGTGATCGCCTTCGGATCCATGACCGCGCCGGACAGGATGTGCGCGCCGGGCTCCGATCCCTTTTCCAGCACGACCACCGAGACCTCCTTGCCGGCCTCGGCCGCCAGCTGCTTGAGGCGGATCGCGGTCGCGAGGCCGGCGGGGCCGGCGCCGACGATCACGACGTCGTATTCCATCGATTCGCGCGGGCCGTACTGGGCGAGGAGTTCTTGCGGCGTCATGGTGGGCAGTCTTTCCTGGAAGGCTGTCGAGGTGGGAGGCGCCTGCGGGCGGGGCGGGCTGCGCGCATTCTACGAGTCCTCCGGAATAAAAAAGCACGATCGTTCGCATTTTCTGCGCGTGCTATCGTGGAACGCATCACAGGAGCAACATCCACCATGGGTATGAAAATCGACCTGGCGGGCCGCGTGGCGCTCGTCACGGGCGCGTCGAGCGGGCTCGGCGCGCAGTTCGCACGAACCCTGGCCGAGTGCGGTGCGGGCGTCGTGCTCGCCGCACGCCGGCTGGAACGGCTGAAGACGCTGCGCGCCGAGATCGAGGCCAACGGCGGCGACGCCCACGTCGTCGAGCTCGACGTCACCGATCCCGACAGCATCAAGGCCGCGGTCGCCCACGCCGAGACCGAGATGGGCGTCATCGACATCCTCGTCAACAACTCCGGCGTCTCGACGACGCAGAAGCTCACCGACGTGACGCCCGAGGACTTCGACTACGTGTTCGACGTCAACACGCGCGGCGCGTTCTTCGTCGCCCAGGAAGTCGCCAAGCGCATGATCGCCCGCGCGCGAGGCGCCGCTCCGGGCACCTATACCGGTGGGCGTATCGTCAACGTCGCCTCCATGGCGGGCCTGCGGCCGCTGTCGCAGATCGGCGTCTACGCGATGAGCAAGGCCGCCGTCGTCCACATGACGCGCGCGATGGCGCTCGAATGGGGGCGCTACGACATCAACGTCAACGCGCTGTGCCCCGGCTACATCGACACCGAGATCAACCACCACCACTGGTCGACCGAGGCCGGCCAGAAGCTGGTGCAGATGACCCCGCGCAAGCGCATCGGCAAGCCGACCGACCTCGACAGCGCGCTGCTGATGCTGTGCGCCAACGAGAGCCATTTCATCAACGGCGCCGTGCTGCAGGCCGACGACGGCTTCGGGATCTGACGGCCCCGCGTCCGCGACATGAGGCTGGAACTGCCGGACGGGCTCAGGCTCGTCCACGAGATGCGCATCCCCGTGCGCTGGGGCGACCTGGACGCGATGGGGCACGTCAACAACACGATCTACTTCCGCTACTTCGAGTCGCTGCGCATCGACTGGCTGCGGGCCTTCGGCGCGGAGCCGAACCCGGCGGGCGTGGGGCCGGTGATGGCCAACGGCTTCTGCAACTTCCTGCGCCAGATCGAGTACCCGGGGGAGATCGTCGCGCGCCACTTCGTCGGCGCGGTGGGCACCAAGAGCGTGGACACCTATTTCACGCTGTCCATGGCCGACGACCCCGACACGGTCTGCGCGAACGGCGGCGCGACGCTCGTCTGGCTGGACTTCCCGCGCAAGACGACCGTGCCGCTGCCCGACGACCTGCGCGCCGCCTGCACGGCCTGAGCCGGCCGCGGCCTATCGCTGCGCCGCGTCCGCGGCGTGTTCGCCCGGCGCGCCCACGTGGTCCTTGCGCCGCACGACGCTGGACAGCTTCGCGTCCTCGGGATAGTAGAAGCGGATCTCGCCGCCGTGCCACACGCCCAGCCAGAGCATGTTCTGGCTGATCGCGTCGTGGTCGGTCGCGTCGAACGGGTGGTCGTAGGTCGTCACGACGCCCTCGATCGGCCGCGGCAAGGTCTCCAGCGCGGCCTTCAGCGCGGGGCCGGAGACGTCGCCATGGGTCTGGAACAGCGCGGCCAGCATCAGGTACACGGCGTCGTAGCTCTGCGCGGCCGCCATCAGCGAGCTGATCGGCCGGTCGTTCGACATCTTGAAGTACTTGGCGAGGAAGCCGGCACGGCGCTCGTTGTAGATGTCGTAGATGACGGTCTGCACCATCATCGTCCCCTCGAGCAGGTCGGGCCCGCCCAGCTCGAGGACGCTGCGCGCCGACAGCGCCCACGTCGACAGCAGCGGCAGCTTCACGTGCGCGGCGCGGCGGCCCTTGAGCACCGTGACCTGGTCGGGGCCGACGGCGTAGACGACGATCGCCTGCGCGCCCGACTGCGCGGCCTGCTCCATCTCCGAGGCGAGCGACTCGACGCCCGGCGCGAAGCGCGCGACGTACGCGGGCTGCAGGCCGCGCGCGGCCAGTTCGGCCGTGACGTCCTTCAGGCCGCCCTCGCCGTAGCCGGTCTTGTCCGCGAAGATCGCGACCTTCTTCAGGCGGCGCCGCTCGACGATCTCGGAGACGAGGAACTTCGCGTTCAGCAGGTCGTACGGCGCGTTGCGGAAGATGTAGCTGTCCGCGGCCGCGAACTGCCTGGTGACGGCCGTGCCCTGCGAGCAGGGGATCATCAGCAGGCTCCTGCTGGCCTGGAAGACCTTGGCGGCCTGCAGCGCGACGCCCGTGTTGCAGTAGCCGATCGTGAAGTCCACCTTCTCCTTGTCGACCAGTTCGTGCGCGATCTGCTCGCCGACCTGCGGGACGCTCTTGTCGTTGCGCTCGACCAGCTTCAGCGGCCGGCCCAGGTAGCCGCCGGCCTCGTTGATCTCCTGCACCGCGAGCTCGGCGCCGAACTTCGTGCTCGCCCCGAGATCCTCGCTTCCGCCGGTCAGCGGCGCGACCAGGCCGATGCGCAGCGGCGCGGGCTCCGCATATGACGGCGCCGGGGTGGCGACGCACAGGCCGAGGCACAGACCGAGGAACGTCCAGCGCGGCTTCCGGCGCAGGGTCATGTTTGTCTCCAGGTTGGCGCGGCACCGTGGCCTTCAGGGGCGGCGGCGCAGTCTATTGCTGGAGTCGACTCTAGCCGAGCTTGCGACGGGCCTGCCTCCCCGAGAACTCGTAGGCGGCAGTCCTTGTCGGCGCATTAGTTCACGCGGGCGGCGGATGATCGCATGGCGGCGGCGCGGGACCGCGGGGCGGCCCTGCCGCGTCAAAGGTATTCGTTGACGAGGTTCTCCAGCGCCTCCTGGCGCCCCGAGACCGGGCGCTCGTCGACGTTGCGCTCGAGCGCGTGCCGCGCGACGTCCTCCAGCGTGGCGCCCTCGGCGAGCAGCTTGCGGCCGACCTCGCCGTCCCACGCGGCATAGCGCGCGTCGACGAGGCCGGCGAGGCGGCCGTCGGCCACCATGCGCTCGGCGACCAGCAGGGCCCGCGCGCACAGGTCCATCGCACCGACGTGGCCGTGGAACAGGTCCTCGGCGTCGATCGACTGCCGGCGCACCTTGGCGTCGAAGTTCAGGCCGCCGTGCGTGAAGCCGCCGCCGCGCAGCACGTGGTACAGCGCGAGCGCGGTGTCGGCGAGGTTGTTGGGGAACTGGTCGGTGTCCCAGCCGCACTGCATGTCGCCGCGGTTCATGTCCAGCGAGCCGAAGAGGCCGAGCGCGAACGCCGTGGCGATCTCGTGCTCGAAGCTGTGTCCCGACAGCGTCGCGTGGTTGGCCTCGATGTTGACCTTGACCTCGCCCTCCAGGCCGTACTGGCGCAGGAAGCCGTGCACCGTCGCGACGTCGTAGTCGTACTGGTGCTTGGTCGGCTCGCGCGGCTTGGGCTCGATGAGGATGTGGCCGGGCAGGCCGATGCGGTGCTTGTGCTCCACGGCCATCTGCAGGAAGCGGCCGTACTGGCGCGACTCGCGCGCGAGGTCGGTGTTGAGCAGGGTCTCGTAGCCTTCGCGGCCGCCCCACAGCACGTAGTTCTCGCCGCCGAGCCTGCGCGTCGCGTCCATCGCCTCCTTCACCTGCAGCGCGGCGAGCGCGAAGATCTCGGGGTTGGGATTGGTGGCCGCGCCGCTCATGTAGCGCCGGTGGCTGAACAGGTTGGCCGTGCCCCACAGCAGCTTCACGCCGGTGGCCTGCTGCTTCTCGCCGAGGACGTCGACCATGCGGCGGAAGTTGTCGACGCTCTCGCGCGGGGTCGCGCCCTCGGGGGCGACGTCGCGGTCGTGGAAGCAGTAGAACGGCGCGCCGAGCTTCGCGAAGAAGTCGAACGCGGCGTCGGCCTTGGCGCGGGCGGCCTCCATCGGGTCGGCGATGCGCTGCCAGGGGCGCTCGAAGGTGCCGTCGTAGCCGAACGGGTCGAAGCCGTTCCAGCAGAACGTGTGCCAGTAGCAGACCGCGAAGCGCAGCTGGTCCTCCATGCGCTTGCCGAGGACGAGGCGGTCCTTGTCGTACCAGCGGAAGCTCAGCGGATCGGCGGAGCCGGACCCGGCGTAGCGGATCGCGGGCGTGGAGGCGAAGTAGTCGGTCATGGTCGTGGTCGTCCCTGGAGGTGGCGCATCCGGCGCGGATGCGTGTACGGGTTCGGGTAGAGGTCAGTCGCGCGGGTTCAGCGCGCGCGTCGCGAGGTAGAGCGCCCGGAAGCGCGCGAGGCGCGGCGCGAGGGCGGCGTGGCGGGCGAGGTCGGGCTCGAAGCGCG
>DASVLN010000768.1:0-2200 GCA_036384855.1 Burkholderiaceae bacterium
CTGCGAGCAGCTCATCGCGTCGAGCATGGGCGTCGGGCCGCCGTCGGCGAGCGCGCCGAGCTGCTCGCAGCGCCAGCGGATGACGGCCGCCGTCGCGGCGACGACGCCGGGGAACAGCCGCGCCTCGCCCGCGGGCGGGAACGGCATGTCGAACGCGCGCTCCTCGGCGACGGTGGCGAGCACGTCGAGCTTGAGCCGGAGCCACTGGGCATCGTTGACGCGCATGTCCATCGACAGCGTCTTGGCGAGCGCGCCCAGGCCGCGCGGCTGCTCGGCGCCGTTGACCCAGACCTCGAAGGGCACGTTCTGCGCGAACAGCCCGAAGCCGGGGCCGGCCTCGGCCGGCATCTCGCCGACGAACAGGGCGAACTCGCCATGCGGGTGGCGGATCATGTACGTCCAGGCCGGGTTGCCGCCGTTCATCTCGGGCCGGCCGGGCCAGCGCAGCGAGTTCATGACGGCGGTCGCGGGGCGGTCGAGCGTGAGGCGCTGGTCGGCCGGGCTCGCGGCGGCGTCGATCGCGCGCGCCGCGTCCTCGGCGACCAGCGGCTGCGGCGTCTCCGAGGTCGCCGCGTTGGGCAGCGGCTCGGGCGCCGCGGGCGTCGTGCTCAGCACCGAGCCCAGCACCGCGTTCGGCCGGTAGGTCGCCAGGCCCTTGAGCCCCGACTTCCACGCGAAGCGGTACAGGCCCTGGAAGTCCGCATAGGGATAGTCGGCCGGGACGTTGACCGTCTTGCTGATCGAGGTGTCGACGTAGGGCGCGACGGTCGCGACCATCGCCGCGTGGCTCTCGGCGCTCATCTCCAGCGCGGTGACGAAGGCGTCGGTGAGCGGCGCGTCGGCGCCCTTGAGGTGGCGGTAGAGGCGCCAGGCGTGATCCTCGACCGCGTACTCCTTCGCGCCGCCGTCGGCCATGCGCTTGCGGCGCGTGTACGTCCACGAGAACGGCGGCTCGATGCCGTTGCTCGCGTTGTCGGCGAAGGCCAGGCTGATCGTGCCCGTCGGCGCGATCGACAGCAGGTGCGAGTTGCGCAGCCCCTGCGCGCGGATCTTGTCCTTCAGCGCCGCGGGCAGGCGCGACGCGAAGGTGCCGCGCGACAGGTACAGGTCGGCATTGAACAGCGGGAACGCGCCGCGCTCGGTCGCGAGGTCGGCGGAGGCGTCGTAGGCCGCGTCGCGCATCGCCTGCGAGATGCGCTGCGCCTCGTCGCGGGCGGCGGGCGTGTCGTAGCGCAGGCCCAGCATCACGAGCGCGTCGCCCAGCCCCGTGAAGCCGAGGCCCACGCGCCGCTTCGCGTTCGCCTCGTCGTTCTGCGCCGGCAGCGGCCAGACGGTGATGTCCAGCACGTTGTCCAGCATCCGCACCGACGTGCGCACCAGCGCGGCGAACGCCTCGACGTCGAAGCGCGCTTGCGGCTCGAACGGGTCGCGCACGAAGCGGGTCAGGTCGATGGAGCCGAGGCAGCAGCAGCCGTAGGGCGGAAGCGGCTGCTCGCCGCACGGGTTGGTCGCGCTGATCGTCTCGCAATAGCTCAGGTTGTTGTCCTGGTTGATGCGATCGAGGAACAGCACGCCCGGCTCGGCGTGGTCGTAGGTGCAGCGCATGATCTGGTCCCACAGCGCGCGGGCGCGCGGGCTGCGGTAGATCCACAGGCCGTCGGGGCGCTGGCGGGCGCCGGCGGCGATCTGCTCCTCGCTCGGCTGCGCGCGGTGGACGAGGTCGAACGTGGTGTCGTCCTCGACGGCCTGCATGAAGGCGTCGCTCACGCCCACCGAGATGTTGAAGTTGGTGAGGTCGCCGCCGTCCTTGGCGTGGATGAAGGCCTCGACGTCGGGATGGTCGCAGCGCAGCACGGCCATCTGCGCGCCGCGGCGGCTGCCGGCCGATTCGACCGTCTCGCAGCTGCGGTCGAACACGCGCATGTAGCTCACCGGACCGGAGGCGCGGCTGCGCGTCGAGCCGACCCACGCGCCCTGCGGACGGATGCGCGAGAAGTCGTAGCCGACGCCGCCGCCGCGGCGCATCGTCTCGGCGGCCTCGGTGAGCGCCGTGTAGATGCCGGGCACGCCGTCCTCGAGCTGCGCGATCGAGTCGCCCACGGGCTGCACGAAGCAGTTGATCAGCGTCGCGGTGAGATCGGTGCCGGCCGCCGAGTTGATGCGACCCGCGGGCACGAAGCCGCCGCGCAGCGCCTCGAGG
>DASVLN010000769.1:0-2617 GCA_036384855.1 Burkholderiaceae bacterium
CAGCGCCAGCACGGCGACGCTCGCGGTCGCGACGCCCGCGCGGTGGCGGCGCACGAACTTGGCGACGCGGTACAGGCGCGCGTCCGGCCGGGCGGCGATCGGCTCGTGCGCGAGATAGCGCCGCACGTCGTCGGCGAGGTCGGCGGCGTTGGCGTAGCGCTCGGCGGAGGACTTCTTGAGCGCCTTGGCGGCGATCGTGTCGACGTCGCCGCTCAGCTCCGCGGCCAGCTTGCGCGAGGCCGTCGAGTGCCGGCTGCGCGGCCCGCCGCGCCGCAGCACCGACTCCGACAGCCGCTTCGGCTCGACCTCGATCACGGCACGCATGCGATCCAGCGGCGCGCCGGTGGGCGAGGTCGTCGGATGCTCGCCGCCGAGCAGCACGTACATCAGCACGCCCAGCGCGTAGACGTCGGTGGCGGTCGTGACGTCGCCGCCCTGCAGCTGCTCGGGTGCCGCGAAGTCGGGCGTGAAGGCGTTGCCGGCGTGCGCGGTGACGGCGCTCGCGCCGGCGGCGGTGTCGTCGAGCAGCTTGGCGATGCCGAAGTCCAGCAGCTTCACCTCGCCGGATGCGGTGACGAGGATGTTCGACGGCTTCAGGTCGCGGTGCAGGATCAGCCGGTTGTGCGCATGCGCGACCGCGCCGAGCACGTCGAGGAACAGCCGCAGCCGCGCCGCCACCGGCAGCGCGAGGCGGTTGCAGTAGGCGTCGACCGGCTCGCCGTCGATGTACTCGAGCACCAGGTAGGGCTGCGTGCCGTCCGACGTGACGCCCGCGTCCAGCAGGCGCGCGATGTTCGGGTGCGACAGGCGCGCGAGGATGCTGCCCTCGCGCTCGAAGCGGCCGGCGTCGCCGTGGCCGAAGAGGCCGGAGCGCAGGAACTTGATCGCCACCTCGCCCTGGTAGCGGCCGTCGGTGCGGCGCGCCAGCCAGACCGTGCCCATGCCGCCGTGCCCGAGCTCGCGCACCAGCGTGTAGGCGCCCACGGCCTGGCCCTCGAGGCCGGCCGGTCGCGGCACGGCGGGCGCCTCGAGGAAGCCGGCCTCCTCGATCGCCTGCTCGCGCCCGAGCATCTCGGCCAGCGCGTCGGCGAGCGCGGGATCCTGCGCCCGCACCTGCGCGAGCCGCGCCGCGTGCTCCGGCTCGGGCAGGTCGAGGAACTCGTCGAGCAGCGGCGAGAGCCGTGCCCACACCGTCTTGTCGACGACGCTCACGCGCGCCTTGCCCGGCGGCCCGGCGACGACGTCCGCCGCGTCAGCCATTGAGCACCGCGGCGAGGAACAGCCGCGCCTTGCGCCAGTCGCGCTGGACGGTGCGCTCGTTGATCTGCAGCTCGGCCGCGATCTCGGCGTCCGACAGGCCGGCGAAGTACTTCATCTCGACGATGCGGGCGAGGCGGGCCTCCGTGCCCTCGAGCTCCTCCAGGGCCTCGTGCACGCGCAGGATCTCCTCGTCCGTGCTCGGGACGGCGTCGCTGATGGCGGTGTTCAGCGTCACGTGGGCGGCGCCGCCGCCGCGGCGCTCGGCGGTGCGGGCGCGGACGAAGTCGACGACGACCGCGCGCATCACGCGCGATGCGTACCCGAGGAAATGCTCGCGATCCGCGAACGACGCCTCGCGCGCGCCCTGGAAGCGCAGGTAGGACTCGTGCACGAGGGCGGTCGTGTCGAGCTGCGTGACGCCGTTGGACTGGCGCATCCGGCTGCGGGCCAGGCGCTGGAGGTCGGCGTACAGCAGCGCGAACGCCTGGTCGGCGGCGAGGCGATCGCCGGCGCCGGCGGCCTTCAGGAGGGTCGTGATCTCCGACATGGATGCGTCAAATGGGGAGGCTTCGCCGTGCTCGAAGCGAGACTCTAGCGCGGCGGCGAGAAATATTTTGTTTCGGATGTCGGGTTTCGTGTGGAGTTTCCGTTTTGGAGGAAGAGGGGCGGTTTTTCGGACGGAAAGGGAGGCCTGGAGGGCCAACCGGGGTTCCGTCCCTCACCTTTGCCCGCGGCTCCCAAGCCGGTGTGCGCCTTCCGGGGTTCGCGCCGTGCGCCGCGGGCCTTCCTTTTTCCAGCGTCCTCGACGCGCCGAGGTGTGGCCATGCTGAAGGAAATCGATGTCAGGATTCCCCCGCGGCTCGAGCGGGAACGCCTTGCCCGGCAGGCGCCGGTCGACCGCGCCCGCGGGCCGGCCGTGCCCACGCGCGTCGAGGGCATCGCCGAGGTGGCGAGCATCGTCGACCGCCACCTGGCGCAGTGCCGCCGCCACCGCAGCCTGCTCGCGCTGGTGTGCGTGGGCGTGGATGTCGTCGACACCGAGTCCGGCCTGGGCCTGGTTCCCGAGGAGGTCGAGCGCCGCGTCCACGAGGAAGTGATCAACCGCGTGTGCGCTCGCGTCCGCGGCAGCGACACCGTCCTGTGCCCGAACGAGCGCGATTCCTGCGTGCTGCTGCCGGGCACGTCCGCCGAGGCGCTCAGGCGCGTCGGCGCGCGCCTGCGCCAGGCGCTCGACGGCGACTACCGCATCGACGGCACGCTGGTGCGCGTCTCGGTGCGCATCGGCAGCGCCGCCCATCCGGACGACGGCGCCCAGGCGCCCGAGCTGCTGCGACGCGCGACCGGCTGGTGACCGGCG
>DASVLN010000770.1:0-3493 GCA_036384855.1 Burkholderiaceae bacterium
CGCGGTGCTGGGCGCCGCCGGCGGCCAGGGCCTCGAGGGCCTGGCGGGCGTGCCGATCGCGGCCCTGGACGCCTGGCATCCCTGCTGGGGCCGGCTGCCGCCCGATGCCTACCTGCTCGATGGCGGCAAGTACCGCCAGCGCCGCCACGGCCTGTTCGTCGTCGACGGCGACGACGTGGTCGCGGCGCCGCACCGGCCGCACTGGCAGCCGGTCGACTACAACGCCCTGCACGGCGGCATCGAGCGCCACTTCGAGCCGCTGGAGCCCGCCCTCGCGCAGGATCCGGCGTGGAAGCGGCTGCTGGCGGCGCTCGCGGCCCGGGCCTCGGCGCTCAAGGGCGCGCAGCGCTGGTACGTCGAGGCGCACCTGTTCCGCATCGACACCGCCAGCGGCATCGGCCGCCCGACGCCCGAGGGCGCGCACCGCGACGGCGTCGACCTGGTCGCGGTGACGCTCGTCGGCCGCCACGGCATCAAGGGCGGCGAAACGCGCGTCTTCCAGGCCCAGGCGGCCGCCGGCCTGCGCTTCACGCTGTCCGAGCCGTGGACGACGGTGCTGCTCGACGACGCCCGCGTGATCCACGAGACGACGCCGATCCAGCCGCTCAAGGCCGGCGAGCCGGGCTGGCGCGACACGCTGGTGCTGACCTTCCGGGCGGGCGGGTTCCAGGGCCCCGCGCTATGACCGGCCCGTGCCCGGCCCAGGGATCGGCGGCCGCCCGGGGCCCGAAGGGAAGGGTGACAATGCGCGCCTTCCCGGCACCCCGGCCGCGATCCGGCCGCCACCGACCATGAGCGAATCCACCGCGTCGACCGACAAGCCGAAGACCTCGCTGAGGGACGCCGTCGAGCGCGCGCTCGCCGCGGCGCCGGCGCGCAGCACCGGCTCGATCGCGCTGGGCGGCCGGCGGCTCGACTACCGCGTCGAGGGCGCGTTCGTGCCCGTGGTCGCCACGGCGCTCGACGATCGCCGCGGCGAGCCCGAGGCCGCCGTCTTCACGACCGCCTACCTGCTGGAACGCGCGCCCGGCGAGGCGACGCCAAGGCCGGTCTGCTTCGCGTTCAACGGCGGGCCGGGCGCGGCCTCGATCTGGCTGCACCTGGGCGCGCTGGGACCGAAGCGCGTGCCCATCGAGGACGACGGCACGATGCCGCCGCCGCCGTGGTCGGTCGAGGACAACCCGCTCAGCTGGTTCGAGCACTTCGACCTCGTCTTCATCGATCCGCCGCACACCGGCTACTCGATCACCGCGGGCGACGACGCGCGCAAGCGCATGCTGTCCGTCGACGGCGACGTCGCCTGCCTCGTGGACGTCATCCGCGGCTGGCTCTCGCGCCACGCGCGCTGGACGTCGCCGCTGTACCTCGCCGGCGAGAGCTACGGCACGACGCGCGGCGCGGCCATTGCCGACAAGCTCGCCGAGCAGGGGGTGGCGCTCTCGGGCGTCATCCTCGTGTCGTGCGCGATGGACATCCAGGCGCTCGAGTTCACGCCGCGCAACGACCTGCCGTACGCGTTGTACCTGCCGGCCTTCGCGGGCGTCGCGCAGTACCACGGCTGCCTGCAGGGGCCGCAGGCCGAGTCGGGCGCCGCGGCGCGCGCGCTCGCCGCCGAGTTCGTCGAGGCCGAGTACCTGCGCCTGCTCCACCGCGGCGGCACACTGACGCACGACCAGCGTGCCCGCGCGGCGCGCCGCATCGGCGAGCTCGCGGGACTCGCGCCGGCGCTCGTCGAGCAGCGCAACCTGCGCATCGCCGACAACCTCTTCTTCACCGAGCTGCTGCGCGAGCGCGGCCAGGTCGTCGGCCGGCTGGAGGCGCGCGTCGCCGGGCCGATGCCGCTCGCACAGACGCACGAGTGGGACTTCGACCCCGGCCTGGAGGCGATCCACGGCCCCTACGGCATGGCGGCGATGGGCTACTTCGCCGAGACGCTGGGCTTCGACCGCGGCTGGCGCTACGAGCTGATGTCCCACGAGGTGCACGAGCAGTGGAACTGGGGCCGCGGCAAGGCGCTGGGCAACTCCTTCTGCTGCACGAGCCCCGACCTCTCGCGCGCGCTGCGCCGCCTGCCGCACCTGCGCGTGTTCGTCGCCAGCGGCCACTACGACCTCGGCACCCCCTCGACCGCGAGCGACTGGTCGCTCGCGCAGCTCGACATCCCCGACGACGTGCGCCGGCGCGTGACGCACCGCTACTACGACGCCGGCCACATGATGTACACGCGCCAGGCGGATCTCGCGAAGCTCAAGGGCGACCTGGACGAGTGGCTGTCCGCGGGCGCGGCCTGAGGCCGCGGCCCGGCGCCGGCCCTTCGCGCGCGTGTCGCGCACGTGGCAGCCGCCGCACCTCGCCTGCATAGAATCGTCCGCGCCGACCCCACCCGGGGCCGGCATGCGTTCTCAGGGCGGGGTGGAAGTCCCCACCGGCGGTATCCGCGACTCGTCGCGGGAGCCCGCGAGCGCCCGCGCGTCGCCCGATGCGCGGGGTCAGCAGACCTGGTGAGAGGCCAGGGCCGACGGTCACAGTCCGGATGAAAGAGAAACGCGACGCCGCGGCGGCTGCATGCGCCGCGCGTGCCCGCGCGCGTGCGTGACGCGCGCGACGGGCCCGCGCACGCAGGCGATGCCGCGCGTCTCGTGCGCGCCCTGATTCTGGCCCACCCCTCTTCACTGGAGAGACACCATGAATCAGATCCCTGCCACTTCCCTCCACGCCGTTCCCGCGGCGTCCCCGGCCGCCGCCGACGCGGCCCTGCGGCCCGCGATCGCGGTGATCAGCGCCTCCTGGCACGCCGACATCGTCGGCCAGGCGCGGCGCGCGCTGCTGGCCGAGCTCGAGCGCGGCCCCGCGCCGCCGCGGCGCGTCGACTGCTTCGACGTCCCCGGCGCGTTCGAGATCCCGCTGCTCGCGCGGCGCCTCGCCGCCTCGGGACGCTACGACGCGATCGTCGCCTGCGCGCTGGTCGTCAATGGCGGGATCTATCGCCACGAGTTCGTCGCGACCGCGGTCATCGACGGCCTCATGCGCGCCCAGCTCGACACCGACGTGCCGGTGCTCTCGTGCGTGCTGACGCCGCGCGACTTCCACGAGCACGAGGAGCACCAGCGCTTCTTCAGCGAGCACTTCGTCAAGAAGGGCGTCGAGGTGGCGCGGGCGTGCATGGCGATCGTCGCGGGCCTGCGGGCGGCGCGGCTGTCGATGGCGGCCTGAGCGCCCGTCGGTCGCTCGGCCGATGACTCCCGAAGTTGTTCGACCTGGAAGGGGGGCGGATCGGAGTCCTGCGCCGACGGCGCGCGCCGCATGATCGCAAGATCCGTCAGGCGAACCGCAACCTGGTGCAGGCTGCGCCCACACACGGGTCGCCAGAATGGCTCCGTTCAAGAACCACGACGGAGACAACATGAAGTCCATCGGACGGCCAGCGACTTTCCTCGTCGCGAGCGCCTGCGCCCTCGCGCTGGCGGCGTGCAGCGGCCTGCCTGGCGGGCAG
>DASVLN010000771.1:0-5389 GCA_036384855.1 Burkholderiaceae bacterium
CGTGGTCGACGAGGCGCCTCCCGGCGCGCGCCCGGCAGCGCGGCCGATGCACGCCGCGCCGGCGCTCAACACGCACCGCCTGAACCCCGCGCTGACCTTCGACACCCTCGTGGCCGGCCGCGCCAACCAGATGGCGCGCACCGCCGCCCTGCACGTGGCCGGTGCGCCGGGCGCGATGTACAACCCGCTGTTCGTCTACGGCGGCGTCGGGCTGGGCAAGACCCACCTCGTGCACGCGGTCGGCAACCAGCTGCTGCGCGACAAGCCCGACGCGCGCGTGCTGTACCTGCACGCCGAGCAGTTCATCTCCGACGTCGTCAAGAACTACCAGCGCAAGACCTTCGACGAGCTCAAGGCCAAGTACCACTCGCTCGACCTGCTGCTGATCGACGACGTCCAGTTCTTCGCCGGCAAGGAGCGCACGCAGGAGGAATTCTTCAACGCGTTCGAGGCGCTGCTGGCCAAGCGCGCGCACATCATCATGACGAGCGACACCTATCCCAAGGGTCTCGCCGACATCGACGAACGCCTGACGAGCCGCTTCGACTCCGGCCTGACCGTCGCCATCGAGCCGCCCGAGCTCGAGATGCGCGTGGCCATCCTGATCCGCAAGGCCGAGGCCGAAGGCACGCAGATGCCCGAGGAGGTCGCCTTCTTCATCGCGAAGAACGTGCGCGCCAACGTGCGCGAGCTCGAGGGCGCGCTGCGCAAGGTGCTCGCGTACTCGCGCTTCTCGCAGAAGGAGATCAACATCGCGCTGGCGCGCGAGGCGCTCAAGGACCTGCTGTCGATCCAGAACCGCCAGATCTCCGTCGAGAACATCCAGAAGACGGTGGCCGACTTCTACAAGATCAAGGTGGCCGACATGTACTCGAAGAAGCGCCCGGCGAGCATCGCCCGCCCGCGCCAGATCGCGATGTACCTCGCCAAGGAGCTGACGCAGAAGAGCCTGCCCGAGATCGGCGAGCTGTTCGGCGGCCGCGACCACACCACCGTGCTGCATGCCGTGCGCAAGATCGGCGGCGAGCGCCAGAAGAACACCGAGCTGAACCAGGAGCTGCACGTCCTGGAGCAGACCCTCAAGGGATGAATGACGGCCCGGCTCGCTTCGGAGCGGCCGGGCGCGGGCCGACCGGCGACGGCTTCGGTGGTTCGAAGGCCGGCCCTGTTTTCAGGCGAAAATACGCGCTTCACGCGCGCGCGCGTCGGGTTCGGGTTTGCCCTTAAACGCGTCGCGCCTCGCGCAACCCGGTCGACGACAAAGAGGAAGACATGATTGTTCTGAAGGCGCCTCAGGAGAAGCTGCTCGGCGCATTGCAGGCGGTCTCGGGCATCGTGGAGCGGCGCCATACGCTGCCGATCCTCGCCAACGTGCTGATGCGCAAGAACGGCGAGTCCATCGAGTTCACCACCAGCGACCTCGAGATCCAGGTGCGCACCAGCGCCGTGCTGGGCGGCGACGAGGGCAGCCTCTCGACGACCGTCGGGTCGCGCAAGATGATCGACATCCTGAAGTCGCTGCCCGCCGACCAGATCGTGACCCTCACGTCTTCGGGCAACAAGCTGACGCTGCAGGCCGGCAAGAGCCGCTTCACGATGCAGACGCTGCCGGCCGACGACTTCCCGCTCGTCAACGAGGCGGTCGACTTCGGCCCGAGCTTCGGCGTGCCGCAGAAGGTGCTCAAGAGCCTGATCGACCAGGTGCACTTCGCGATGGCGGTGCACGACATCCGCTACTACCTCAACGGCATCCTGTTCGTCGCCGAGGGCAAGACGCTCACGCTGGTGGCCACCGACGGCCACCGCCTCGGCCTCGCCCAGGCGACGCTGGAGACCGAGATCCCGAAGCAGGAGGTCATCCTCCCGCGCAAGACCGTGCTGGAGCTTGCGCGCCTGCTCAACGCGACGACCGACGAGCCCATCGAGATGCGCTTCGCCGGCAACCAGGCGAAGTTCACCTTCTCGGGGCTGGAGTTCGTCACCAAGCTGGTCGAGGGCAAGTTCCCCGACTACAACCGCGTCATCCCGAAGAACCACAAGAACTCGGTCACGCTGGGCCGCGCGCCGCTGCTGTCGAGCCTGCAGCGCGCCGCCATCCTCACGAGCGAGAAGTTCAAGGGCGTGCGCGTGAACCTCGAGCCGGGCGCGCTGCGCATCGCCTCGAGCAACGCCGAGCAGGAAGAGGCCAAGGAAGAACTCGAGATCGACTACGCGGGCGACGCGATCGAGATCGGCTTCAACGTGACCTACCTGATGGACGCGCTCAACAACATCGACCAGGACATGGTCAAGCTCGAACTGCAGGACGGCAACTCGAGCGCGCTCATCACCGTGCCGGAGCAGCCCGGCTTCAAGTACGTCGTGATGCCGATGCGCATCTGACGCCGCGCCCGTCCCGCGCTGCACGCCGCTCCGCCTCGCGCGGAGCGTGTTTTTTTCGACTGGACAACGACAAGGCCCCGCGCGCCTCCAGGCGCGGCAGGCGGCCCTCAGGAAGCGAATCGCGATGACCGAACCGACCCCCCACGACGATCTCCCCCAGGACGACCTGCCCGCGGCCACGCCGCCCGCGGACGCCGCCGCGTACGGCGAGGGCTCGATCCAGATCCTCGAGGGCCTGGAGGCGGTGCGCAAGCGCCCGGGCATGTACATCGGCGACACCTCCGACGGCACCGGCCTGCACCATCTCGTGTTCGAGGTCGTCGACAACTCGATCGACGAGGCGCTCGCCGGCTACTGCGACGACATCCTGGTCACGATCCACACCGACAACTCGATCTCCGTCATCGACAACGGCCGCGGCATCCCCACCGGCGTGAAGATGGACGACAAGCACGAGCCCAAGCGCTCGGCCGCCGAGATCGCGCTGACGGAGCTGCACGCCGGCGGCAAGTTCAACCAGAACAGCTACAAGGTCTCGGGCGGCCTGCACGGCGTGGGCGTCTCCTGCGTGAACGCGCTGTCGACCTGGCTGCGCCTGACCGTGCGCCGCGACGGCAAGCAGCACTTCATCGAGTTCCGCAAGGGCGTGCCGCAGGATCGCGTGCTGGAGCTGCGCGACGGCTTCGAGGTCAGCCCGATGAAGATCACCGGCGACACGGAGCGCCGCGGCACCGAAGTCCACTTCCTGCCCGACACCGAGATCTTCACCAACGTCGACTTCCACTACGACATCCTCGCCAAGCGCCTGCGCGAGCTCTCGTTCCTGAACAACGGCGTGAAGATCCGCCTCGTCGACGAGCGCAACGCGAAGGAGGACAACTTCGCCTTCGCCGGCGGCGTCAAGGGCTTCGTCGAGTTCATCAACAAGGGCAAGACGACGCTGCACCCGAACATCTTCCACGCGATCGGCGACAAGAACAGCGACCAGGGCACCAACATCGGCGTCGAGGTCGCGATGCAGTGGAACGACTCGTTCAACGAGTCCGTGCTGTGCTTCACCAACAACATCCCGCAGCGCGACGGCGGCACCCACCTGACCGGCCTGCGCGCGGCGATGACGCGCGTCATCAACAAGTACATCGAGGACAACGAGCTCGCGAAGAAGGCCAAGGTGGAGATCGCCGGCGACGACATGCGCGAAGGCCTCGCCTGCGTCGTCAGCGTGAAGGTGCCCGAGCCGAAGTTCTCGAGCCAGACCAAGGACAAGCTCGTCTCCAGCGAGGTGCGCGGCCCGGTCGAGGACATCGTCAGCCGCCTGCTCAACGACTGGCTGCTCGAGAACCCGTCCGACGCCAAGATCATCTGCGGCAAGATCGTCGACGCCGCCCGCGCGCGCGAGGCCGCCCGCAAGGCGCGCGAGATGACGCGCCGCAAGGGCGTCCTCGACGGCATGGGCCTGCCGGGCAAGCTCGCCGACTGCCAGGAGAAGGACCCGGCGATGTGCGAGATCTACATCGTCGAGGGCGACTCCGCCGGCGGCTCCGCCAAGCAGGGCCGCGACCGCAAGTTCCAGGCGATCCTGCCCCTGCGCGGCAAGATCCTGAACGTGGAGAAGGCGCGCTACGAGAAGCTGCTGTCCTCCGAGGCCATCCTGACGCTGATCACCGCGCTGGGCACCGGCATCGGCAAGGGCACGGGCGGCGACGACTTCAACCCCGAGAAGCTGCGCTACCACCGCATCATCATCATGACGGACGCGGACGTCGACGGCGCCCACATCCGCACGCTGCTGCTCACGTTCTTCTACCGCCAGATGCCCGAGCTCGTCGAGCGCGGTCACATCTACATCGCGCAGCCGCCGCTGTACAAGGTCAAGCAGGGCAAGCACGAGCAGTACCTGAAGGACGGCAGCGAGCTCGACGCCTTCCTGCTGAAGGTGGCGCTGGACGGCGCCGCCATCGAGCCGGGCGAAGGCCGCCCCGCGATCTCCGGGCCGACGCTCGAGGAGCTCGCGCGCAAGTACGTGCTCGCGAGCAACGTGATGGACCGGCTCGGCAACTGGATGGACGTCGAGGCGCTGCGCGCCATCGCCGACGGCCTGACGCTGAACCTCGACGACGCCGCCCAGGCCGAGGCGAGCGCGGTGGCGCTGGCCGGCGCGCTGCACGACGCCCAGGTCACCGCGCTGTTCGACGAGCGCACCGACAAGCACATCCTGCGCATCGAGCGCCAGCACCACGGCAACACCAAGGCCAGCACCATCACGCAGGACTTCGTCCACGGCGCCGACTACGAGGCGCTCGCCGCCGCCGGCAGCACCTTCAAGGGCCTCCTGAGCGGCGACGCCGTCGTCCGCCGCGGCGAGGGCGAACGCCAGAAGGACGCCAAGGTCGCCGACTTCCGCGCCGCCATGGCCTGGCTCATGGCCCAGGCCGAAGGCGCCGTCGGCCGCCAGCGCTACAAGGGCCTCGGCGAGATGAACCCCGAGCAGCTCTGGGAAACGACCATGGACCCGACCGTCCGCCGCCTCCTGAAGGTCGAGATCGAGGACGCCATCGAGGTCGACCATGTCTTCACGATGCTGATGGGCGACGAGGTGGAGCCGCGGAGGAACTTCATCGAGCTGAATGCGTTGAGGGCGGCGAATATCGACGTTTGATGTTGTCGGGTGACACAGAAAGTGAAATCTCTGCCAAGTTTGTGAAAAGGTACTGACAGCGTTAGTGACAGGATCTGCGCTTGGCGCGGACGGCAAAACGCCTGGCGATGCCAGGCGTTTGCATTGGGAGTGCCATTACCTATCCGCTGGCGGTCGTCTCGATCGGCTGCGCCCACGGCTCATTCTCGAGGTGTCTATTGATCGTTCGCTAGGGATGGTCTGCAAAACGTGACACGGAGCGCTGCGCAGCCCTGTTGATGCCACACGTATCGTCAGGTCGCATGTCTGTCGGCCTCGATCAGGCGGCAGCGCAGGCGCTTGGCCCTGTCGCAGGGCGCATTTCAGGCT
>DASVLN010000772.1:0-1707 GCA_036384855.1 Burkholderiaceae bacterium
TGCTGCAGCTTGGTCAGCCCCTGCGAGACGTCGCCGGGCACCGTCGCGGCGGCGATGTCGGGCAGGCCGTCGAAGGACAGGCGCGCGACCGCGCCCTCGCCGGCGACGAGGCGCGCCCAGGCGGCGCCGGGCTCGTCGCCCAGCGGGCTCGCGAGGCCCAGTCCGCAGATCGCGATTCGTTCGGCGGCGTCGGCCATCGCGGCGTCAGGCGGCCTTGCGCTGTTCGACGAGGCTGTCGAGCAGGGTCGCGAGCTGGCGCAGCGTCGTCACCGTGTTGGCGGCCGTGTCGGGCACCTGGACGTGGAAGGCGTCGTCGATCTCGAACATCAGCTCCGCCACGGTCAGCGAGTCGAGCTGGTAGCTGGCGAACGGCGCGTCGGGATCGATGGCGTCCAGTTCCACGCCGAACTTGTCGTGGATGAGGGTCTTGAGGGCGTCGACGGTGTTCATGGGGCGATCGCCACGGGGGCGCCGTGGGAGGACGTGGCCGGGGAGCGCGACGCGGCGTCGGGCTCGCAGCCGGAGCGGGCGGTGGAGTCGGTGGCGGCCAGGCTGTGCATGTAGGCGGCGAGCTGGTCGGCGACGAGGTGCCGGTCGTTGTCGGCCGTGATCATGTGATAGCTGTTTTCCAGCACCTGCAGGCTGACGTAGCGCAAAGGCGCCGCGCGCAGGGCGCGCTCGACCGTCTCGAGGCGGCAGATCTCGTCCTCGCGCGCATGCTGCACCAGCAGCGGCAAGGCCATGCGGGCAAGCAGCAGGCGGCCGTGCCGCGCGAGCCGCTCGCTCTCGCGCACGAACGGCAGCCCGATGCGCGCGGGGCCGATGGGCGTGACGCCGCCGCCGGCATCCGGCTCACTGGCCTGCGCCTCGAGCTGCTGGCGGATCCACTGGCGCATGCGCTCGTTCTTGAGGCCGTAGGGCGGGCGCTCGGCCATCGAGAAGCGACCGGCCAGGCCGAGTGCATAGGCGAGGCGGCGCAGGCCGTACCACCACGGCAGCGCCCAGCCGTCGCAGGCGAAGCTGGGCGACATCATCGCCACGCCGCGCAGGCCCGGCAGCGGCCGGCGCGCCGCCAGCGCGAGCGCGAGGAACGACCCCGTGCACAGGCCGCCGAGCACGAAGGGCTCGTCGGTGCCCAGCGTCGCGAGCGCGTCGTCGGCCGCGTCCACCCAGTCGCGCCAGCGCGGGCGCGGCGCGAGTCGGCCGTGGCTGTAGCCGGCGATCTCGGGCGCGAGGAGCTTCACGCCCTGGCGGCGCAGCGGGTGGGCGAGGAAGCCGAATTCCTTGGGCGAGCTCGCGAGGCCGTGGAAGAGGACCAGCCGCGTCGGGCGGTCGGTCCGAGCGGGGTCGGAATGCATCGATGGGGGGAGACCTGAAACGGTCGCGGCGGTCGAGCCGGGCGGGCCGCGCCGGGAGGCAACGGACGGGAGCAGGGCGACGCCGCGGCGACGGTTCCAATTGTCCCCGCGCGGCCGGTCGCGAGCCCCGGCGCTCGCTTGCTTCAAACTGTCGACAGGCTGTCGTGCGGGACCCGGGCAGTCCCGGAAGCGGGGCCGGCCAGGGCCGATACACTGCCCGGGCCGGCGATCCCGGCTCCCCTGGCGCGCCGCGCGACCCGCGCGGTGCCGCTGCCCCTCCGCTGTCCACCCCCGCATGCCCTCCGCCTTCCATCCCTTCGCGACCCTGCTGCTGGCCGCCGCGCTGCCG
>DASVLN010000773.1:0-1775 GCA_036384855.1 Burkholderiaceae bacterium
GCGGCCGCCGAGCAGGCGGGCCGCGGCGACTTCTCGCCGCTGTGGGCCGGCCAGAACGCGAGCGGTTGCCGCGCGGTGCCCGCGGCCGCGATCGTCCAGGCGCTGGCCGAGGGCTTCTGACCGCGCCGTCGCTCAGCGCACCGCGATCGAGGCGGGCTGCGTGCCGCCGCTCGGCGTCGTGGCCACCGGCGTGAGCTGGCCGTTCCCGCCGATCGCGTAGACCGAGACGCTGTTGTCGCCCGAGTTGGCGGCGTAGGCGAACGCGCCGTCCGGACTGATGGCGATGGCCACCGGGTGCGAGCCCGCCGCGACGGTGGGCGTGGACAGCGGCGTCAGGCTGCCGCCGGCCAGCGTGTACTGCGAGATCGTGTTCGAGCCGTTGTTGGCGACGTAGGCGTAGGCGCCCGATGGGGTCACCGCGATGCCGCGCGGCGTCGTGCCGGTCGCCTGGCTGCTGCGGAAGGTGAGCGCGCCGGAGCCCGCATCGACGCCGTAGGCGACGACCTTGGCGCTGTTGGCGAGCGTCACGTACAGGTAGCCGCCGTTCGGGTTGACCGCGAGGCCGCGAGGCGACGAGCCGTAGGACGTGGTGCTGGTGATCGCGGGCGAGAGCGCGGTCGGCTTGCCGTTGGCGTCGAGCGCGTAGCCGGAGACGCTGTCCGCGCTCGCGTTGGCGACGTACAGGTGCGCGCCGTCGGCCGTCGCGGCCACGGCGCTCGGGTTGACCCCCGCGGCGACCGAGGCGACCGGCGCCGACCCCAGCAGGCCGCCGGTACCGATGGCGAACTGCGAGACCTGCGTCGCGCCGTACTCGGCCGCGTACAGCGACTTGCCGTCCGCGCCCAGGCCCAGCGCGTCCTGCGTGCTGATCGCCTCGGGCGTGCCCGAGGCCAGCGCCAGCGCGCCGTTCGCCCCGATGGTGAGGTTGGACAGCGAGTGGTCGTCCGCGTACGCGACCCAGGCATGCTGGCCGTCGGCGCTGACGACGAGCGAGTCGGGCATGAACGGCGTCGCCAGGGCGCCGGCCGCCTGCGCCGTCAGCGTGCCGTCGGACGCGACCAGGAACTGGCCGATGTTGCCGGAGCCCTGGTTGGCGACGAACACGGCGTAGGCACGGCAGGTCACCGCGACGTTGTCGACCGAGCTGCCGCTGGTCGAGCCGCTGCCGTTGGCGACCGTGCAGGTCTGGCCGGCGGGCTGCGACAGGATCGTCACGTCGTAGCTGCCCGAGACGCTGCCGAAGGTGAAGGTGGTCGCGTTGGCCGGCACGCTGACGGTGGCGCCGTTGTCCGCGAGCACGAGGCCGTCGGTCGTGAGCGAGGAGACGGTGCCGCCGAGCGTGATGCTGGCACTGCTGCCGTCGTCGCCGCCGCCGCAGCCGGCGAGGCCGAGCGCGAGCGCGGCGGCGAGCGCGACGGGCAGGCGCGCGGAGCGCGACCGGCGCTGGGACGAGGGATCGGCCGGGAAATGGGTCATGCGGGGCTCCCAGGGGATTTGGAGTTGTGTCGGATCAGGACTGTAGGCGCTGCGCGGCCGCGCGCCCGGTGGAATTGAGCCGGAAAAGACGGGGATTTACGCGCCGGCAAAAGTGATACCGGGCGCGTCCGGCCCGGCGGCGTCAGGCGGGGGGCTCGAAGACGAACGAGCCGGGCAGCAGCTCGCCCGCGGTGCGCACGACGAGGCGGCCGTCCTCGGCGTCGCTGGCGACCGGGGCGGCCGCGTCGGCGAACTCGAGGAGGACCTGGCGGCACGCGCCGCAGGGCGTGATCGGGTGC
>DASVLN010000774.1:0-2020 GCA_036384855.1 Burkholderiaceae bacterium
GCCGGCCTCGCCGGCCTGACGGTGGCGCTGCACCTCGCGCGCCACGGCCGGCGCGTCATCGTGCTGGCCAAGCGCGGCCTGAGCGAAGGGGCGACCTCGTGGGCGCAGGGCGGCATCGTCGGCGTGCTGGGCTCGGACGACTCGATCGACTCCCACGTGCGCGACACCCAGGACGCCGGCGGCGGCATCGTCGACGAGCACGCCGCCCGCTTCATCGCCCAGAACAGCGCGCGCGCCGTCGAATGGCTGGTGGACAACGGCGTGCCGTTCTCGCCGGATCCCGACGGCCCGCTGGGGCTGCACCTGACGCGCGAGGGCGGCCACGCGGTGCGCCGCATCGCGCACGCGGCCGACGCCACGGGCAAGGCGATCCACGAGTCGCTGCTTGCGCAGGCCCGGGCGCACGAGCTCATCTCGCTGCGCGAGCGCTGGATCGCCGTCGACCTCATCACCTCGCGCCACCTGCAGCGCAAGGAGACGCCGCGCACCTACGGCGTCTACGCGCTGGACATCGACAAGCGCACCGTCGAGACCATCGCCGCCTCGGCCGTGGTGCTCGCCACCGGCGGCGTCGGCAAGGTCTACCGCTACACGACGAATCCGGACACCTCCACCGGCGACGGCATCGCGATGGCCTGGCGCGCGGGCTGCCGCGTGGCCAACATGGAATTCATCCAGTTCCACCCGACCTGCCTGTACCACCCGCAGGAGCGCAGCTTCCTCATCACCGAGGCGCTGCGCGGCGAGGGCGCCGTGCTGCGCCTGCCGGTGCAGGGCACGCCGGACGAGCCCTGGGGGCCGCGCTTCATGCAGGAGCACGACGAGCGCGGCGAGCTCGCGCCGCGCGACATCGTGGCGCGCGCGATCGACTTCGAGATGAAGAAGCACGGCGTCGACCACGTCTGGCTCGACGCGACGCACCTATCGGAGGCGTTCCTCAAGGAACACTTCCCGACCATCCACGCGCGCTGCCTGTCGCTGGGCATCGACATCGCGCGCCAGCCGATCCCCGTCGTCCCGGCCGCGCACTACACCTGCGGCGGCATGGTGACGGACCTTTCGGGCCGTGCCGACCTGCCGGGCCTGTACGGCGTCGGCGAGACCTCGTACACCGGCCTGCATGGCGCCAACCGGCTCGCGAGCAACTCGCTGCTCGAATGCGTCGTGATCGGCAAGACCTGCGCGGACGCCATCCTCGCCGACGTGCTGCCGGACGCCGCGGGCCTGCCCGAGTGGGACGAGAGCAAGGTCGACGACGCCGACGAGCAGGTCGTCATCGCCCACAACTGGGACGAGCTGCGCCTGCTGATGTGGAACTACGTGGGGATCGTGCGCACGACCAAGCGGCTCGAGCGCGCACTGCACCGCATCGAGCTGCTCAAGGCCGAGATCGACGAGTACTACGCCCACTTCCGCGTCACGCGCGACCTGCTCGAGCTGCGCAACCTGGTCGTCTGCGCGGAGCTGATCGTGCGCTCCGGCCTGAACCGCCACGAGAGCCGCGGCCTGCACTTCAGCCGCGACTTCCCGCGCACGCTGCCGGTGAGCTTCCCGACGATCCTCACGCGGCCGGCGACCTCGCGGCCCGCGGCCTGAGCGAGCGTCCGGGAAGCCGTCGTCCGCCCGGCGCGCGGCGGGCTCGAGAGGCCGTGAGCCTCGAGGGCACGGATATCTCTATCGCTCCGTCGCGAACCACGCCAGCGCCGCCAGCGGCAGCGCCAGTCCGACCCACGCGACCCCGGGCCAGCCGCCTTCGGCGAACACATAGCCGCCCAGGGCCGAGCCGATCGCGCCGCCCGCGAAGAAGGCGGCGATGAACAGGCCGTTGAGGCGGCTGCGGACGTCCGCGCCGAGCGCGAAGATCGCGCGCTGGCCGACCACGAGGTTGGTCGTGACGCCGGCGTCCAGCACGATGCCGGCGACGACCAGGATCGCGAGGCCGGCCGTCGTGCCCGGCACGGCCAGGCGCGTGAGCGCGAAGGCGGCGGCGACCATCAGCATCGCCGTGACGGTGGCGCCG
>DASVLN010000775.1:0-5224 GCA_036384855.1 Burkholderiaceae bacterium
TCCGTCCGCCCGAGCCGTACAAGGGCAAGGGCATCCGCTACGCCGATGAGCGCGTGGTGCTGAAAGAGACGAAGAAGAAGTAAGGAGCGCCAACATGCTGAACAAGAAGGAACAGCGCCTGCGCCGTTCGCGCCAGACGCGTGCCCGCATCGCGAAGCAGGATATCGCGCGCCTGACGGTCTTCCGCTCGAACCTGCACATCTACGCGAGCGTGATCTCCAACGACGGCGCCCGCGTCGTCGCCAGCGCCTCGACGGCCGAGAAGGAAGTCCGCGAGCAGCTCAAGAACGGTGGCAATGCCGCCGCGGCTGCCGTGGTCGGCAAGCGCATCGCCGAGAAGGCGAAGGCCGCCGGCGTCGAGAAGGTGGCGTTCGACCGTGCGGGCTTCGCCTATCACGGCCGTGTGAAGGCCCTGGCGGAAGCGGCTCGCGAAGCCGGCCTCCAGTTCTGACGCGCAACGAAGGAATCTGCAAATGGCAAAGTTTCAACCTCGCGTGCAGGACGAAGGTCGCGACGACGGTCTGCGCGAGAAGATGATCGCGGTCAACCGCGTCACCAAGGTCGTGAAGGGTGGCCGGATCCTCGGCTTCGCCGCGCTGACCGTGGTTGGCGACGGCGATGGCCGCATCGGCATGGGCAAGGGCAAGGCGCGCGAAGTGCCGGTGGCCGTCCAGAAGGCGATGGAGCAAGCCCGTCGCAACATGGTCAAGGTTAGCCTGAAGAACGGCACGATCCACCACAACGTCCGCGGCGAGCACGGCGCGGCCAACGTGCTGATGGCCCCGGCCCCGGCCGGTACCGGCATCATCGCCGGCGGCCCGATGCGCGCGGTCTTCGAAGTGATGGGCATCACCGACATCGTCGCCAAGAGCCTCGGCTCGAGCAACCCGTACAACATGGTGCGCGCGACGCTGGACGCCCTGAACAACTGCACGACCCCGGCCGACATCGCCGCCAAGCGCGGCAAGACGGTCGAAGAGATCCTCGGCTGATCGGGAGTTTCGAAATGGCTGAAAAGAAGACGCTGCGCGTCAAGCTCGTGCGCAGCACGATCGGCACCAAGCAATCGCACCGCGACACGGTGCGCGGCCTGGGCCTGCGCCGCCTGAACAGCGAGTCCGTCCTCGAAGACACGCCCGCGGTTCGCGGCATGATCGACAAGGTCGCCTATCTCGTTCTGGTGCTGTAAGTACCGGACGACAAGGAATCGACACCATGCAACTCAACACCATCAAGCCCGCCAGCGGCGCGAAGCACGCCAAGCGTCGCGTCGGCCGCGGCATCGGTTCGGGCCTGGGCAAGACGGCGGGCCGCGGCCACAACGGCCAGCACTCGCGCGCCGGCGGCTACCACAAGGTCGGCTTCGAAGGCGGCCAGATGCCGCTGCAGCGTCGCCTGCCCAAGCGCGGCTTCAAGTCGCTCGCCCTTCAGTACAACGGCGAGGTCACGCTCTCGGACCTGCAGGCGATGGCGATCGACGAGATCGACGTCCCCGCGCTGAAGGCTGCCGGCCTGGTCGGCCAGCTGATCCGCAACGTCAAGGTCATCAAGTCCGGCGAGCTCAGCCGCAAGGTCACGCTCAAGGGCGTGGCGGCGACGGCGGGTGCGAAGGCGGCGATCGAGGCGGCCGGCGGTTCGCTGGCGGACTGAACGCGCGCTTCGGTACTTCGAACGCATCTCACGCGACCCACACGTGGCAACTTCCCAGAATCAACTCGCCAAGTCGGGCAACTTCGGTGACCTCCGTCGCCGGGTGATGTTCCTGCTGCTGGCGCTGGTGGTCTATCGGATCGGCGGGCACATTCCCGTGCCCGGCGTCAATCCGGACGAGCTCGCCAAGATGATCCAGAGCCAGCAGGGCGGCCTGATGGGCATGTTCAACATGTTCTCGGGCGGCTCGCTGTCGCGCGCCTCCGTGTTCGCGCTGGGCATCACGCCGTACATCTCGTCCTCGATCATCCTGCAGATCATGGGCTACGTCGTGCCGTCGCTGGAGGCGCTGAAGAAGGAAGGCGAGTCGGGTCGTCGCAAGATCACGCAGTACACGCGCTACGGCACGGTCGGCCTGTCGCTGGTGCAGTCCTACGGCATCGCCGCCTGGCTCGAGAAGTCTCCGGGCCTGGTGCTCAATCCCGGCCTGGGCTTCGTCATCCCGGCCGTGGTGAGCCTGGTCGCCGGCACGATGTTCATGATGTGGCTCGGCGAGCAGATCACCGAGCGCGGCCTGGGCAACGGCATCTCGATCCTCATCTTCGGCGGCATCGCCGCGGGCCTGCCCCGCGCGATCACGGGCCTGCTGGAACTGGTGAGCTCGGGCTCGATGAACCCGGTCGTCGCGCTGTTCATCCTGGTGATCGTGGCGGCGGTGACGTTCGCGGTCGTCTTCGTGGAGCGCGGCCAGCGCAAGATCCTGGTCAACTACGCGAAGCGCCAGGTGGGCAACAAGGTGTACGGCGGCCAGTCGTCGCACCTGCCGCTGAAGCTGAACATGTCGGGCGTGATCCCGCCGATCTTCGCGTCGTCGATCATCCTGCTGCCGGCCACGCTCGTGAACTCGTTCGCGACCAGCGAAGGCCTGCGCTGGCTGAAGAACATCTCGTCCGCGCTGTCGCCGGGCCAGCCGATCTATGTGCTGCTCTACGCCGCGATGATCGTGTTCTTCTGCTTCTTCTACACCGGCCTCGTGTTCAACAGCAACGAGACCGCGGACAACCTGAAGAAGAGCGGCGCGCTGATCCCGGGCATCCGTCCGGGCCAGCAGACGGCGAAGTACATCGACAAGATCCTGGCGCGCCTGACCCTGGCCGGCTCGATCTACATCACGCTGGTGTGCCTGCTGCCCGAATTCCTGGTGCTGAAGTACAACGTGCCGTTCTACTTCGGCGGGACGTCGCTGCTGATCATCGTCGTCGTCACGATGGACTTCTGGGCCCAGGTGCAGAGCTACGTGATGAGCCAGCAGTACGAATCGTTGCTCACGAAGGCCAAGTTCAAGGCTTGAGTCATTGAATGGAAGGCGGGCGCGCCCAGATGGGCGGGTCGCCGACAAAGTTTGAGTCGCGCTCCGCTTCGCCCAAGCGAGCGAAGCGAGTGTTGAAAGAAGGAGCAGACCATGAAAGTCTCGGCATCTGTCAAGAAAATGTGCCGCAATTGCAAGGTGATCCGCCGGAAGGGCGTCGTCCGTGTGATTTGTACCGACCCGCGCCACAAGCAGCGCCAGGGCTAACCGTCGGCTGGCGATAGAAGCATTCCAAGGACACGCAAATGGCACGCATTGCAGGCATCAACATCCCGCCGCACAAGCACACCGAGATCGGCCTGACGTCGATCTACGGTATCGGCCGCACGACCGCCCAGCAGATCTGCGATCGCACGGGCATCGCGTACTCGAAGAAGATCAAGGACCTGTCGGACAGCGACCTCGAGAAGATCCGCGACGAGATCGCGAAGATCACGATCGAAGGCGACCTGCGCCGCGAGACGTCCATCAACATCAAGCGCCTGATGGACCTGGGCTGCTATCGTGGCATGCGTCATCGCCGCGGCCTGCCGGTCCGCGGCCAGCGCACCCGCACCAACGCCCGTACCCGCAAGGGTCCGAAGAAGGGTGCCGCGGCGCTGAAGAAGTAAGCGGTTGAGTTCGCTCGACGACTGAAACAAAGAAGGTCAACATGGCTAAAGCACCGAACAACTCCGCTGCTCAACGCGTCCGCAAGAAGGTCCGCAAGAACGTGGCCGACGGCGTCGCGCACGTGCACGCGTCGTTCAACAACACCATCATCACGATCACGGACCGCCAGGGCGGCGCGCTGTCGTGGGCCTCGTCGGGCGGTCAGGGCTTCAAGGGCTCGCGCAAGTCGACCCCGTTCGCTGCCCAGGTCGCCGCCGAGAACGCCGGCCGTGCCGCGCAGGAACAGGGCATCAAGAACCTCGACGTCAAGATCAAGGGCCCGGGCCCGGGTCGCGAGTCGTCGGTTCGCGCGCTCGCGTCCCTGGGCATCCGCATCACGTCGATCTCCGACGTGACGCCGGTCCCGCACAACGGCTGCCGTCCGCAGAAGCGTCGTCGCATCTGATGCCGGCGTGCGGCGCGGGGGCAACCCGGCCGTCGCCGAAAAACAGCACTGTGGACGATGGTGTTCACAGTGCTGCTACAATTCCGGGTTTTCCTGCAGCCGGCAATGGTTTGAACACCGTTGCCGGCTTGCATGTCTCGAACGTCCCGATCTCCTCGCCGAGCCGGGGCGGCCAACCCAAGACCACCGTCTGAGCGCCAGAACAATATCCGCCAGACTCGCGCATCGCGACCGCCCGCACCTCGCGGGCTGAGCATGCGTCAGCAATTTTTCCCAAGGAAACAACGTGGCACGTTACCTCGGCCCCAAGGGCAAGCTCTCCCGCCGTGAAGGCACCGACCTGTACCTGAAGAGCGCGCGTCGCGCCATCGGCGACAAGGTCAAGTTCGACTCGAAGCCCGGCCAGCACGGCCGTACCTCGGGTTCGCGTACCTCGGACTTCGGCGTGCAGCTGCGCGAGAAGCAGAAGGTCAAGCGCATGTACGGCGTGCTGGAGAAGCAGTTCCGCAAGTACTTCGCGGAGGCCGAGCGCCGCAAGGGCAACACCGGCGCCAACCTGCTGTTCCTGCTCGAATCGCGCCTGGACAACGTGGTCTACCGCATGGGCTTCGGCTCGACGCGTGCCGAAGCGCGCCAGCTGGTCTCGCACAAGGCCATCACGGTCAACGGCACCGTCGTGAACATCTCGTCGTACCTGGTCAAGGTCGGCGACGTCATCGCGGTGCGCGAGAAGGCCAAGAAGCAGCTGCGCATCACCGAGGCGCTGAAGCTCGCCGAGTCGATCGGGCTGCCGGCGTGGGTGTCGGTCGACGCCACCAAGCTCGAGGGCACGTTCAAGAAGGTGCCGGACCGCGACGAGTTCGGCGCCGAGATCAACGAATCGATGATCGTCGAACTGTACTCGCGCTGATCCGAATTCGTGGTCGCCACGCTCGGCCTCGAGCCGGGCAGCGACCACCGTCCCGCGGCGAGGCGCCGGGCTTCGCGGCAATGGACGTACAGGGCTTCCCGGCGTGGTCCATCAGCCTTATCGGTGTAACGAGCCGAGGGTATTGAGAGGAACAGGACATACATGCAAACCAATCTGCTGAAACCCAAAGCCATCAATGTCGAGCCGCTCGGCGGGCATCGTGCCAAGGTCACCCTCG
>DASVLN010000776.1:0-6389 GCA_036384855.1 Burkholderiaceae bacterium
CCGGCCCAGCCGCAGGGCTTGTCGAACGCGGCCGGGACGACCTCGGCCGTCGCCGCGCCGTCGCGGGCCATGACGTTGAGGTCGCGCGTGGGGCCGTCGAGCAGCCGGCAGTCCGGCGCCTCGGCGCCGTCGAATCGCAGCGGGCCGTATTCCGGGCCGACCGCGACGCGGCGCTCGTGCAGGCCGTCCTCGCTGGTCCACGCGAGGTGCACGCCCGTGCCCTCGATCACGGAGAACCAGCGCGTGACGCCGGGGAAGGGCGAGAACGGGCCGTCGGCGGCGATGTCGGCGAGGCTGATGCGCAGCGTCCAGTCGTCGGCCGCCGCGCCCGGAGCCGCCACGCGCAGCAGCTCGCGCGTCGTGCCGCCGCCGTTCTTCCACGGGCTCGCGGCGACGTCGACGGCGCGGATGAAGCGCAGGCCCGGCGGGGCGGCCGGGCCGGCGGCGCGGGCGGCGAGCTCGTCCAGCTTCACGGCAGGTCCCTCGCCTCGCGGCCTGCCGTGCGGGCTTCCCGGGAAGCGGTCGGGCGGTCGCTCATGGCTTGAACGCGCTCTCGAGCGCGTACCGCGAGCCGGGATGCACGAGCCGCGCGAGCGTCACCGGCAGGCCGCGGCTGACGGTGCGGCGCACGACGACGAGGCACGGGTCGGTGCGCGCGATGCCCAGGAGCCTGGCCTCCTGGGCCGTCGGCAGCGCGGCCTCGATCGAGACCTGGGCTTCCCACAGCGGCGCGACGTCGAGCAGGTAGTGCGTCGGCGTGCGCTGCGTGAAGTCCTGCGCGAGGTAGTCGGGCGCGCTCGCCGGGTTGACGTAGCGGTCCTCGCACTGCAGCGGGACGCCGTGCTCGTGGTGCACGATCAGCGTGTGGAAGACGGGCGCGCCGGTCGCCAGGCCCAGGCGCTGCGCCAGCGCGGCGGGGGCGGCCTCGGCGCGCTGCAGGTGGACGGTCGCGTCGTGGCGGTGGCCGCGCGACTGGATCTCCTCCTGGATGTCGTTGATCGTCAGCGTCGACGACACGCGATTGAGCTGCGCCGCGAACGTGCCCACGCCCTGGAGCCGCGTGATGAAGCCGGCGTCCTGCAGCTCGCGCAGCGCGCGGTGCACCGTCATGCGGCTGACGCCGAACTGCGCGACCAGCTCCGCCTCCGACGGCATCTGCTGGCCCGGCGCCCAGCGGCCCTGCGCGAGCGCATCCTTCAGGAACTGCTTGACGCGCGCATAGGGCGGCTGCGGCGGCGACTTCGACGACGGGAGGCCGCCCGCGGCATGGTCGCCGGGCGAGGCGCGCAGGCCGAGCGCGGCCGGCGCCGCGGCGGTGCGCAGTCGCGAGCGGGGCGAAGGAGGCGAGGACGACATGCGTCCAATGCTACTTGCACAAACTTGTCTAGACAAGTAGAGTCGACCCGCATTGGACGCTGGCGTTCCCTCGCGTCCGTCCGCGACGTCCATCCCATGCCGCGCGCGCCGGGCGTCCGCCCGAGGCGGGCGCGAGCGCTCACTGCCGGAGACATCCCCGTGACCGACCTGTCCAACGCCCACGCCCTGCCGCGCCCCGTGCGCGCGCCGCGCGGCACCGAGCTCGCCTGCCGCAACTGGCTCGTCGAGGCGGCCTACCGCATGATCCAGAACAACCTCGACCCCGAGGTCGCCGAGAACCCGAACGCGCTGGTCGTCTACGGCGGCATCGGCAAGGCGGCGCGCAACTGGGACTGCTTCGAGGCCATCCTCGAGGCGCTGAGGAAGCTCGGCGAGGACGAGACGCTGCTCGTGCAGTCGGGCAAGCCGGTGGGCGTCTTCCGCACCCACGCCGACGCGCCGCGCGTGCTGCTGGCCAACTCGAACCTGGTGCCCAAGTGGGCGACCTGGGAGCACTTCCACGAGCTCGACCGCCGGGGCCTGATGATGTTCGGCCAGATGACGGCGGGCTCGTGGATCTACATCGGCTCGCAGGGCATCGTGCAGGGCACCTACGAGACCTTCGTCGAGGCCGGCCGCCAGCACTACGGCGGCTCGCTCGCCGGGCGCTGGATCCTGACCGCCGGCCTGGGCGGCATGGGCGGCGCGCAGCCCCTGGCCGCGAGCTTCGCGGGCGCGAGCTCGCTGACGATCGAGTGCCAGCAGAGCCGCATCGACTTCCGCCTGAAGACGCGCTACGTGGACGAGCAGGCCGCGGACCTCGACGACGCGCTCGCCCGCCTCGCGCGCTACACGGCCGAAAAGCGCGCCGTCTCGATCGCGCTGCTGGGCAACGCCGCCGAGGTGCTGCCGGAGCTCGTGCGGCGCGCGCGCGCCGGCGGCCCGCGGCCCGACCTCGTGACCGACCAGACCTCCGCGCACGACCTCGTCAACGGCTACCTGCCCGTCGGCTGGAGCGTGGCGCAGTGGCGTGAGGCCGCGGCCGACCACGCACGCCATGCCGAGCTGCGCGACGCCGCCGCGAAGGGCTGCGCGGTGCACGTGCAGGCGATGCTGGACTTCCAGGCGATGGGCGTCCCGACCGTCGACTACGGCAACAACATCCGCCAGGTCGCGTTCGACCAGGGCGTCGCCAACGCGTTCGACTTCCCCGGCTTCGTGCCGGCCTACGTGCGCCCGCTGTTCTGCCAGGGCAAGGGCCCGTTCCGCTGGGTCGCGCTCTCGGGCGACCCGGAAGACATCCGCAGGACCGACGCGAAGATGAAGGAGCTGTTCCCCGAGGACGCGCACCTGCACCGCTGGCTCGACATGGCCGGCGAGCGCATCGCGTTCCAGGGCCTGCCGGCGCGCATCTGCTGGATCGGACTCGGCGACCGCGACCGCGCCGGCCGCGCGTTCAACGAGATGGTCCGCACGGGCGAGCTGAAGGCGCCGATCGTGATCGGCCGCGACCACCTGGATTCGGGCTCCGTGGCCTCGCCCAACCGCGAGACCGAGTCGATGAAGGACGGCTCGGACGCGGTGTCCGACTGGCCGCTGCTCAACGCGCTGCTCAACACCGCCGGCGGCGCGACCTGGGTCTCGCTGCATCACGGCGGCGGCGTCGGCATGGGCTACTCGCAGCACGCGGGCGTCGTGATCGTCTGCGACGGCACGAAGGAGGCCGACGCACGCCTAGCGCGCGTGCTCTGGAACGATCCGGCCACCGGCGTGATGCGCCACGCCGACGCCGGCTACGACGACGCCCGCGCCGCCGCGAAGCGCCATGGCCTGAACCTGCCGATGATCAAGTGAACGCGATGACCCAGACGCTCCTGCTCAAGCCCGGCCAGCTCACGCTCGCCGACCTCCAGGCCCTGCACGCGGGCGGCGTGCGCCTCGCGCTCGCGCCCGAGGCCCGCGCCGCGATCGCCGCCAGCGCCGCGGTCGTGCAGGCCGCGGCACTCGGCGACGCGCCGGTCTACGGCGTCAACACGGGCTTCGGCAAGCTCGCGAACAAGCGCATCAGCCAGGACGAGCTCGACGCGCTGCAGCGCAACCTGATCCGCTCGCATTCGGTGGGCGTGGGCGAGCCGCTGCAGCCGGCGGTCGTGCGGCTGATGCTGGCGATCAAGGCGGCGAGCCTCGCGCGCGGGCACTCGGGCGTGCGCGAGGCAGTCGTCGACACGCTGGTCGACGCGTACAACGCGGGCCTCGTGCCCTACGTGCCGTCGCAGGGCTCGGTCGGCGCCTCGGGCGACCTCGCGCCGCTGTCGCACATGACGCTGGCGCTGATGGGCGAGGGCGAGATGCTGGTCGACGGCCGCCGCGTGCCGGCGCTGCCCGAGCTGGAGAAGGCCGGCCTCGCGCCGCTGCGGCTCGAGGCGAAGGAAGGGCTCGCGCTGATCAACGGCACGCAGACCTCGACCGCGCTGGCGCTGCACGCGCTGATCTCGTTCGAGCCGGTGCTGGAGTCGGCGCTCGTGATCGGCGCGCTGACCGTGGACGCGGCGCGCGGCAGCGACGGGCCGTTCGACCCGCGCATCCACGCGCTGCGCGGCCAGCCGGGGCAGATCGACGTCGCGCGCTACTACCGCGCGCTGCTCGCGGGCAGCGAGATCCGCCGCTCGCACCTCGAGGGCGACGACCGCGTGCAGGATCCGTACTGCCTGCGCTGCCAGCCCCAGGTCGTCGGCGCCTGCCTCGACCAGCTGCGCCACGCCGCGCTCGTGCTGGTGCGCGAGGCCAACGCCGTGACCGACAACCCGCTCGTGTTCGCCGAAGACGGCGTGCTGGTCTCGGGCGGCAACTTCCACGCCGAGCCGGTCGCGCTCGCCTGCGACGCGATGGCCGTCGCGATCGCCGAGGTCGGCGCGATCGCCGAGCGCCGCATCGCGATGCTGATCGACGCCGGCGTCTCGCGCCTGCCGCCGTTCCTGTCGGCGGACGCCGGCCTGAACTCGGGCTTCATGATCGCCCACGTGACCGCGGCCTCGGTCGCGAGCGAGAACAAGTCGCTCGCGCATCCGGCCAGCGTCGACTCGCTGCCGACCTCGGCGAACCAGGAAGACCACGTCTCGATGGCCACCTTCGCCGCGCGCCGGCTGCAGGCGATGATCGCCAACGTCGCGACCATCCTCGGCATCGAGTGGCTCGCGAGCGCGCAGGGCGTCGAGTTCCTGCGGCCGCTGCGCAGCTCCGCGGCGCTGGAGCAGGCGCATGCGCTGCTGCGCGAGCAGTGCGCGGCGATGCCGACCGACCGCTGGCTCGCGCCCGACATCGAGCGCGCGACCGCGCTCGTGGCGGGCGGGTCGCTCTCGCGCGTGTTCCGCACGCTCGAGGGGCTGCCGGCCCTGTGGACGCCGGCCTGAACGGCCGGGCGACAGCGCCGGTGTCGCCGACGCGACATCGGGCCTCGGCGCCAGAAAAGTCTCGTTCCGGGCCGTTTGCGCGGGCCTTGCCCGGCCGGGGGTGGGATTTCCGTCCATTTTTGCCGTTCGGCCGGTGAGCGCGGGCCCGACAATGTCGCGCATGTCCAAGGTCCCGCCCGAGACGCCCGGCTACGAGGCGAACGGCCGCCCGGCTGCGCGCCTGCGGGCGCTGCTGCAGCGCTGGATGCGCTCGCCCGCGGCGGGGCGCGACGTGCTGGGCGAGTACCGCGACCGCATCATGCTGCCCATGGCCGCGGCGTCCGTGGCGCTGCTGCTGCCGTTCGCGGCCTGGGACTTCCTCTCGGGCAAGTGGCTGCTGGGCGCCCTCGCGTTCGCGGTGTGCGTGCCGCTCGCGCTCGACGCGGCCGCGCTGCACCGCCGCCGCAAGCCCCCGGTGGCCTACGGCTGGATCCTGCTGCCCATCGCCGCGGCGATCGCGGCGGCGCTGCTCGCGCGCGGGGTGCACGGCGCGATGTGGTGCTATCCGGCGATCCTGTTCTGCTACTTCGTGCTGCCCGGCTGGCAGGCGACCGCCGGGGCGCTGGGCCTGATGGCGATGACCTCGGCGCTGGCCTGGCACGTCCTGGGCGCGCCGACGACGGTGCGCTTCGCGGTGACCTCGGGCCTGTCGGTGATCATCCTGAACATCATCCTGGGCGTCGTCGGCGAGCTGCAGAAGAAGCTCTACGAGCAGGCGACCACCGACCCGCTCACCGGCGCGCTCAACCGGCGCCAGCTCGCGCAGACGCTCGCCGACGCGATCGAGCATTCGCGCCGGCTCGAGGCGCCGGTGTCGCTGCTGGCCTTCGACCTCGACCACTTCAAGCGCGTGAACGACCGCCACGGCCACGCCGCGGGCGACGCGGTGCTGCAGCGCGTCGTCGGCCTGGTGCAGGAGCGCTCGCGCCGCATCGACCGGCTGTTCCGCATGGGCGGCGAGGAGTTCGCGCTGCTCCTGCCCGGCACCAACGTCGCCGACGCGATGCGCGTGGCGAGCGTGCTGCGCGAGCGCGTGGCCGGCGCCGACTGGTTCGACGACGCGCGCATCACGGTGAGCGTCGGCGTCGCCCAGCTGCACCGCAAGCACACGGTCGACTCGTGGCTGAAGTCGGCCGACGACGCGCTCTACCGCGCGAAGGTGGACGGTCGAAACTGCGTGCGCGTCGCCACGCGCAGCCGCACCAACGCCGCGGGCGAGCTGGTCGACACCGGGTTCAGCCGGCCGAGCGACCTCGTGCCGCTGGTGCCCGCCGCGCGCGACTAGCCTTCGCGGGGAAGGCCGACGAGGGCGGCTCGCGGCCGGTGCTCCCGGCAGGCAGCCTCCCGGCCGCCCTCACACCGCCGCCGCGACCACCTCGCGCAGCCAGCGGTGCGCCGGGTCGCGGTGCACGCGTTCGTGCCACACCATGGCCATCTCGTAGCCGGGCACCTCCACCGGCGGCTCGACGACGCGCAGGCCGGGCGTCGCGCGCACGAGGCGCTCGGGCAGCACGGCGACCAGGTCGGTCTCCCGCAGCGCCGCGCGCAGGAACAGGAAGTGCGGCACCGACAGCACGACGAGAT
>DASVLN010000777.1:0-4560 GCA_036384855.1 Burkholderiaceae bacterium
CGGTGGCGGCCGCGGTGCTTTTCGACCGCGGACGCCGCCGCGGACGCCGCGCTCGCGGCGGCCTCGGCGGCCGCGATCGAGGCCGCGGACTGCGCCGCGGAAGCGGCCGAGGCGGCGCTCGCCGGCGCGGCGATCGGATGCGGCGGGTCGACCACGTCGTGCATCGCCACGTGCACCGGGCCGCCGGGAAGCATGAAGCGCGGGTCGCGCTTGGCGCTGACCTCCTGCGCGTTGAAGCAGTTGATCTCCGGGGGGAAAGCCGGCGTCTTCACGAGCATGCGACCATCGGTGCTGCACAGCCCGATGGCAAACAGTCGCTCGTCGTGCGCCGCGCGATCGAACAACTTCTCCAGCTGCTGCGGACGGCCCGCGCGCATCGCCTCGATGACGGAGTCGGACAGCGCGTTGGCGACGACGGCGCCGCGGCTGTCGAGGTCGCGCGCGAACCACCGCAGCGAGACGCGGTCCACCAGCGGCTGCACCATGTAGGCCGTGACGATGACGACGGCCGCAAGCGGCAGCAGGAAGCGCAGTTGCAGCCGTATCGTCTGGACGATGGGCCATCGCAGGAAGGCAGGCCCGGTACTTGCCGGCGGGGCGGCCAAAGACCCCGGGTTTCTATCTTTGTTCAAGAGAGTGATCCACTGTTCGCTTTCAAATCCAAGGCCCCCACGCACATGAGCAGCCTCCCCGTCGCCTCGAGCGCGCCCGCCGCCTCGCTGGATCTCGCGATGATCGGCAATTGCAGCATCAGTGCCCTGATCGACGGCACGGCCCACGTGGTGTGGTGCTGCATGCCGCGATTCGACAGTCCGCCGGTATTCGACGCGCTGCTGCAGTCAGCAAACGGCGTGCCCGAGCAGGGAACGATGTCCGTGCGCATCGAGGGGCTCGCGCGCACCGAGCAATCCTACGACCCCGGCACCGCGATCCTGCGCACAAGGCTTTGGGACGCGCAGGGTCAAGGCATCGAGATCGTCGATTTTGCACCGCGCTTCGTCACGCGGGACCGTGTGTTCCGGCCGCAGCAGCTCGTCCGACGCATCCGTCCGTTGGCCGGCCGGCCGCGCGTGCGGGTGACCGTGCGCCCGCACGGCGACTGGGGCGCGGAGCCGCCGCTGGTCACGCGCGGCAGCCACCACGTGCGCTTCGTGCTCCCGGGCATCACGCTGCGACTGAACACCAGCGTGCCGATCACCTACCTGATGGACGGCACGTGGTTCGCCCTGGACCGCGAGATGAGCCTGTTCCTCGGCCCCGACGAGACCATGAGCGGCGGCATCGACGAGACGGCGCGCGAGTTCGAGGACCAGACCTCGCTGCACTGGCGCCACTGGACGCACCGCCTCGCGCTGCCGCTCGAGTGGCAGGACGCCGTGATCCGGGCGGCGATCACGCTCAAGCTGTGCCAGTACGAGGAGACCGGCGCAATCGTCGCCGCGATGACGACGAGCCTGCCCGAGGCGCCGAACAGCGGCCGCAACTGGGACTACCGCTTCTGCTGGCTGCGCGACGCGTTCTTCGTGGTCCGGGCGCTCAACGGATTGTCCGAGGTCGGGACGATGGAGAAGTACCTCGGCTGGCTCACCAACGTGCTGCACGCGGAGGCGGGCGGCCACGTGCAGCCCTTGTACGGCATCGGCCTGGAGCGCCAGCTGGCGGAGTCCGTCGTGGCGCAGGCGCAGGGCTATCGCGGCATGGGGCCGGTGCGCGTGGGCAACCAGGCGCACGAGCACTTCCAGCACGACACCTACGGCAACATCATCCTCGCGGCGGCGCAGTCCTTCCACGACCACCGCCTGTTCCGACGCGGCGACGCGTCGGACTTCGCCGCGCTCGAGGCGATGGGCGAGCAGGCCTGGCGGCTGCACGACCAGCCCGACGCCGGCATCTGGGAGCTGCGCACCCGTGCGCGCATCCACACCTCGTCGTCGCTGATGTGCTGGGCGGCCTGCGACCGCCTCGCCAACATCGCGCTGACCGTCGGCGCCGCGGAGCGCGCGGCCTTCTGGCGCGACCGGGCGGCCGTCGTGCGCGGCAAGATCCTGCAGTTCGCGTGGAACGAGAAGCGCCAGGCCTATGTCGAGAGCTTCGGCGGCAGCGAGCTCGACGCCAGCGTCCTGCTCATGGGCGAGGTCGGCTTCCTGCCGCCCAAGGATCCGCGCTTCATCAGCACCGTCGAGGCGATGGAGCGCACGCTGTGCGACGGCCATTTCATGCGCCGCTACGAGGCGGCCGACGACTTCGGGCGGCCGGAGACGACCTTCAACATCTGCTCTTTCTGGCGCGTGGACGCACTCGCGCGCATCGGACGGCGCGACGAGGCGCGCGAGGCCTTCGAAGCGCTGCTCGCGCGCCGCAATCCCGCAGGCATCCTCAGCGAGGACATGAACCCCGCCACGGGCGAGCTCTGGGGCAATTTCCCGCAGACCTATTCGATGGTGGGCATCATCCACGGCGCGCTGCGGCTGTCAGCGCCGTGGGATTCGGTGGTGTGAGCGCGGGGCCTCGCCCGGCGAGCCGGACACCGGGCTGCCCGCCGCCACCAGCGTCCCGATCAATCCGAGGCGGCGCCGCCGGCGGCGTTCGTGGCGATGGCGGTCGCATGGTCCGGGCGGTCGCGCGGTCTGGGCGGTCTGGGTGGTCTGCGTAGTCTGGACGGTCTGGGTGGTCCGGGCGGTCGCGGCGGCAAATCACGCGCCAGCTGCCCGCAAATGCAGCACGGGGCTTGACATCAAGCATCCATGCGGCCTGGCGAGCCGTCCTCACATGGGACCCACAGAGTTGTCCACAGCCGCCGTGGACAACGTCACGGGACTGTCACGGGCGGCGCCCCCCGGCACGATCGGCCGGCGGGACGGTGCGTCGCGCACCACCGCCTGCAAAATGCGCCGACAGCCACTCTCCGGAGACCGCCATGCAGATCCCGTCCCTGAAGGACCGCGTCAGCGCCGAGGAGTGGGCGCTGCGCTGCGACCTCGCCGCGTGCTACCGCCTCGTCGCCGCCCACGGGTGGAGCGACCTCGTCTTCACGCACATCAGCGCCCGGCTGCCGGGCGGCGACCATGCCTTCCTCATCAATCCATACGGCCTGATGTTCGAGGAGGTCACGGCCTCCTCGCTGGTGGTCGTCGACCAGGACGGCAACAAGCGCGACGACTCGCCTTTCCCGGTCAACCGCGCGGGCTTCGTGATCCACAGTGCGATCCACGCCGCGCGCGAGGACGCCGGCTGCGTGCTGCACACGCACACGCGCGCCGGCGTCGCCGTGAGCGCGCAGCGCGGCGGCCTGCTGCCGATCTCGCAGCAGTCCACCTTCGTGATGGGCGCCCTGGCGTACCACGACTACGAGGGCGTCGCGATGCACGACGCCGAGAAGCCGCGCCTGCAGGCCGACCTGGGCCGCGCGCGCTTCCTCATGCTGCGCAACCACGGCCTGCTGACCGTGGGTCGCACGGTGGCCGACGCGTTCCTCTCGATGTACCTGTTCGAGGGCGCCTGCCAGATCCAGCTCGCGGCGCAGGCCGGCGGCGGCCCGCTCGTGACCATCGGCCAGGAGATCCTGGACGGCGTCGCCGCCTCGATGCGCGTGCAGACCGAGGGCCAGGGCGCGGCCTTCGTCTGGCCGGCGTTGCTGCGCAAGTGCGAGCGGATGGATCCCGGCTACCGCAGCTGACCGCGGCGGCCGGGCGTCAATCGCTGTAGGGCACGCGCACCGCGCGCAGGAACCTGCCCGCCACCCGCTGCACCGCCGCCGCGCCGGCCTCGCTGGCGTAGATGTCGGGCACGCAGACCGCGACCCCGCCCGCGTTGGCCGCGCCCGGATGGCGGATGCGGAAGAACGGCGCCGGCGGCACGAACGCGCGCGGGAAGGCGCGGATCAGCGCGATGTCGGTGCCGGGTCCGCGGTCGACGAGGCTGCCGGCGGGCAGCTCGCAGCTCGCCAGCACGTGCACGGCGTGGAAGGTGCCGAAGCCGGCGACGTGGACCGGCAGGAACTCGAGTTCGGCGAAGTGCGACAGCTCGTCGCGCACGCCCTGCGAGACGACGTGGACCGTCGGGTGGAACAGCACCGGCGTGGCGCGCGCCTCGGAGCGGTACAGCTCCAGCGACGGCGCGACCCAGTGCCCGGCCAGGCGCGCGGTCGTGCGCAGGCGGGGCTCGTTCCAGGTGGAGTGTTCGTCGTCGACCCACTCGGCGGCGGCGTCGATGCCGTCGATGAAGACGGGCTTGATCTCGAAGACGGGCATGCGCCGAGTGTGACACGCGGCGAGCGACGCGCGCGCCCCGCGCGCGAGGCAGTCGCGCCGCCGTCGAGCACGGCGGCCCGACTCCGGCGCCGCGACCGCCGCGGCGCAAGTAGACTCCCGACGGGATACGCGTTGCCACAGGCGCCGGCGCGAGACCGGCGGCAACCCACGGAAACCGCATTGAGCACGAACAGACCGGACGCAGCCCTCCAGCGCGCCTTCGCTGTCCTCGTCGCCCTCGCCCTGGCCGCGCTCGCCGCCGTCGGGCTGTGGGCGCACGCCCAGTACGCCCCGCTCGACGAGGCGACGC
>DASVLN010000778.1:0-2974 GCA_036384855.1 Burkholderiaceae bacterium
GCACCAGGCGGTTGTAGCAGCCGACCACCCAGCCCAGCAGCACCAGCCCGAGCGCGAGCTGGACGAGCCAGTGCGCGTTCATGCGGCGGCCGGCAGCGCGCCGCGGCCGGCGCGGTACTCGTTCCAGCCCGCGGCGCGCAGCAAGCACGCCGGGCACTGCCCGCAGCCGTAGCCCCAGGGGTGGCGCGCGCCGCGCTCGCCGAGGTAGCAGGTGTGCGTGCGCTCGACGACGACGTCGACCAGCGCCTCGCCGCCGAGCGCCTCGGTCAGCGACCAGGTCTGCGCCTTGGTGAGGAACATCAGCGGGGTGTCGATCGTCATCGGCGCGGCCAGCCCGAGGCTCAGCGCGACCTGCATCGCCTTGAGCGTGTTGTCGCGGCAGTCGGGGTAGCCGGAGAAGTCCGTCTCGCACATCCCGCCCACCAGCAGCGACGCGCCCCGGCGGTAGGCGACCGTCGCGGCGAAGCCGAGGAACAGCAGGTTGCGCCCCGGCACGAAGGTGTTGGGCAGGCCGTTGGCCTGGAGCTCGATCGCGCGTTCGGACGTGAGGGCCGTGTCCGAGACCTGGCCCAGCAGCGAGAGATCGAGCAGGTGGTCCTCGCCCAGGCGCGCGGCCCATTCGGGACGCAGGGCGGCGAGCGCGCCGCGCACGTCGGCGCGGCAGTCCAGCTCGATGCGGTGGCGCTGGCCGTAGTCGAAGCCGATCGTCTCGACGCGGGCGAATCGCGCAAGCGCCCAGGCGAGGCAGGCGGTGGAATCCTGGCCGCCGGAGAACAGGACGAGGGCGGTGCGGGGATCGGTCATGGACGGTCGGCGGCTGGAGGAAGGGGACGGCCGCAAGCATAGTCGCTCGCGCGCGGCCGCGCGCCGCCCGGGCAGACAAGGGCCGGGTTTGCGGCGAAGATGCGCGCCATCCGATTCATCCCAGGGAGCACGAACGATGAACGAGATCTTCACCCCCGGCGGCCGGGCGCGCGCCGCCTTCGTCGCCACGGCCGCTGCGGCGCTCGCCGCCGGCTGCGGCGGCTCCGTCGTCGACGACCCCGGCGGCACGAACGCCGCCGTGCGGCTGAACTGCCTCGGGCAGGCGTGCATCGCGTCCGACACGCTGCCGACGTCGCGCATCACCGCGATGCTGTACGTCGTCGACGACGGCAACCGCACCCAGGCGCAGGCCGGCTTCAACACGGACGGCTCGATCACGCACAACGTCGAGCTCGAGGGCGACGAGCTCGACTTCGTCGACGGCAGCCGGCGCACGCGCATGGCGCTCTCGCTCGCGGGCGCGTTCGATTTCTTCGGCGACCTGCTCACGCTCGGCCAACCCTACCTCGCGGACGTCTCGCCGCAGCCCGCGGCCGCGCGCGACTACGCCTTCGAGCTCGTGCGCGCGGACGGCACGCTGCGCAGCACGGTGACGCTGCCGGCGCCGTTCGACATCGCCGCACCGAGCGCCAATGCGCGCTACCCGATCACGACCGGCACGGTGCCCGTCACGCTCACCGCGCCCGAGCCGCGGAACGACCTGTTTGCCACCTACACCTGCGTCGACTCCAACGGCAACCAGAGCACGACCAGCGCGACCGCCACCGGCGGTGGCGCGTTCTCGGCGACCGACGCCACGGGGCTGCACTACGCCTTCAGCGTGCCCGCGATGCTCGCCACCATCAGCTTCGCGGGCGGGAGTGCGCCGCCCGGCACGGTGCGCTCGTGCAACGTCACCATCCACGTCGTCGACACGATGCCGGGCCTGCTCGCGCCCGGCTTCCACCCGTTCTCGATCATCGAGGCGACGCAGACCCGGCAGGTGCAGATCACGCTCGACTGAGCACGGCCCTCAGCCGCGGGTCTCGCCCTCGCCCAGCACGATCCACTTCTGCGAGGTCAGGCCCTCCAGCCCGACCGGCCCGCGGGCGTGGAACTTGTCGGTGGAGATGCCGATCTCGGCCCCCAGGCCGTACTCGAAGCCGTCGGCGAAGCGGGTGCTCGCGTTGACCATCACGCTGGCGGAGTCGACCTCGCGCAGGAAGCGCATCGCGCTCGGGTGGTCGGTCGTCAGGATCGCGTCGGTGTGGTGCGAGCCGTGGCGGTTGATGTGGGCGATCGCCTCGTCCAGGGAGTCGACGACCTTGATGCTGATGACGGGCGCCAGGTATTCCTCGCCCCAGTCCGAGTCCTGCGCCTCGACCAGCTTCGCACCCGCGAGCCGCGCGTCCCGCAGCACGGCCAGCGCGCGCGCGTCGCCGCGCATCTCGACGCCCTTGGCCGCGAACACGGCGCCGATGCGCGGCAGGAAGGCCGCGGCCTGGGCGGCATGCACGAGCAGCGACTCGGTGGCGTTGCAGGGGCTGTACTTCTGCGTCTTCGCGTTGTCGGTGACCCGGACGGCCAGCTCGAGGTCGACGCGGGCGTCGACGTAGGTGTGGCAGTTGCCGTCCAGGTGCTTGATCACCGGCACCTTCGCCTCGCGCGAGACGCGCTCGATCAGGCCCCTGCCGCCGCGCGGGATGACGACGTCGACGAACTCCGGCATCGCCAGCAGCCGGCCGACGGCCGCGCGGTCGGTGGTCTCGACGAGCTGCACCGCGGTCTCGGGCAGCCCGGCGTCGGCGAGCGCCCGCTGCACGCAGCGCCACAGGGCGACGTTGGAGCGGATCGCCTCCGAGCCGCCGCGCAGGATGCAGGCGTTGCCGCTCTTGATCGCGAGCGAGGCGGCCTCGATGGTGACGTTCGGGCGGCTCTCGTAGATCATCCCGAAGACACCCAGCGGCACCCGCATGCGGCCGACGCGGATGCCGCTCGGGCGCTGCGCGACGCCGGTGATCTCGCCGATCGGGTCGGCCATCTCGGCGAGCTGCAGGCAGCCCTGGATCACGGTGTCGAGTGCGTGCGCGTCGAGCTTCAGGCGGTCGTGCAGCGGGCCCGCCACGCCGGCCTGCGTGGCCGCCGCGAGGTCCTGGGCGTTGGCGGCCGC
>DASVLN010000779.1:0-6601 GCA_036384855.1 Burkholderiaceae bacterium
GGCAGGCGCCGCACATCGCGCTGCGCTGGCGCGCGTGGGCGCCGAGCTGGCTCAACGTCGGCCTCGTCGGCGACAAGACCGGCGCCGGCCTGCACGACATCGACTTCAGCGTCGCCGCGCCCGGCGTGCGCGACTTCGCCGGCAACGGCGCCCCGCGGCCGCTGGTCGTGAACTTCGCCGCGCCGGTGGCGCCGCAGCTGCGCATCGGCCACGAGGCCCCCGACGTCGCGATCTCGCCGGCGATCACGGGCCGCTGGATCTGGTCGAGCGCGACGCAGCTCACGTTCCAGCCGAACGCCGACTGGCCGCTCGCGACGCGCTACGAGGTCACGCTCGGCCGCAAGGCGCTCGCGCCGCACGTGGACGTGAAGCGCCGCGCCTTCGAGTTCGACTCGCCGGCCTTCACGGTGCGCATGGAGACGCCGCAGTTCTACCAGGACCCGACCCAGCCGACGCTGCGCCGCGTCGTCGTGCAGGTGGACTTCAGCCACCCCGTGGACACCGCGAGCTTCGAGTCGCGCGTGCACCTGGACGACGGCAGCGCGCGCAAGTTCAGCGTGGCCTACGACAAGCTGAAGCTCCAGGCGTCGCTGCAGTCCGAGCCGCTGCCCATCCCGGCCGAGACCGTGCCGATGAAGATCACCATCGATGCCGGCGTCGTCGCGGCGCACGGCGGCGAGGGCAAGGGCACGCACGACGCGATCGCGCAGTCGGTCGACGTGCCGGGCCTGTACAGCCTTGCGGTCAGCGAGGTGAGCGCGAGCATCGTCAGCAACGACAACGGCGACCCCGAGCACATGCTGCGCGTGACCGCCACGATGCCGGTGCACGAGCGCGCCTTCGCGCAGGCCGTGCACGCCTGGCTGCTGCCGGTCTCCGACAAGCCCGGCGGCGAGGCGTTCGCGTGGAGCGATCCCTCCGAGGTCACCGACGCCGTGCTCAAGCGCTCGACCGCGATGAAGCTCGAGGCCGTGCCCGGCGAACGCGAGGTCGACGAGAGCCTGGCCCTGCGCATGCCGCAGGCCGAGGGCGGCCGCTTCGTCTACGTGCAGGTCGACAAGGGCCTGGCGACGCCGGGCGGCTACCAGCTCGGCGCGCCGCGCACCGAGATCCTGCAGATCAAGACCTTCGCGCCCGAGCTGACGATCATGAGCCGCGGCTCGCTGCTGGCGCTGTCGGGCGAGAAGAAGCTGCCTCTGCTCGTGCGCGACCTGCCGGGCGTGCAGGTGGAGCTCGCGCGCGTGCTGCCGCAGCAGCTGCACCTGCTCGTGACCCAGGCCAACGGCGAGTTCACGAAGCCGCAGTTCTTCGGCCGCCTGGGCGCCGACGCGCTGACCGAGCGCTTCGAGCGCAAGATCCCGCTGCAGCTGCGCCCCGGCAAGACGCACTACGAGACGCTGGACTTCGCCGACTACCTCAAGGGCCCGGGCGGCGAGCGCCGCGGCGTGTTCCTGCTGCAGGTGCGCGGCTACGACCCCAACGCGCAGGCCAGGCCGGCGCAGCCGGCGCAAGCCGAAGGCGGCGACACCGGCGGCGACTCGGGCGGCGACAACCCGGACGCCAGCGCCGACAGCGGCGACGGCAGCGACAACGGCGGCGGCGGCGACGGCGCGCCGCAGGTCGACCCGTCCACGATGACCGACGGCCGGCTGGTCGTCGTCACCGACCTCGGGCTGATCGCGAAGAGGGCCGTCGACGGCACGCGCGACGTGTTCGTGCAGTCGATCGCCACCGGCGCGCCCGTGGCCGGCGCGACGATCGAGGTCTGGGGCCGCAACGGCCAGGTCGTCACGACCGCGCAGACGGACGCCACCGGCCGCGCGACGCTGGCCGACCTCTCGGCCTTCGTGCGCGAGCGCCAGCCGGTGCTGCTGGCCGCTCGCAAGGATGGCGACCTCAGCTTCCTGCCGCTCGGCGGCGCCGCCTCGCTGGGACGCGGCGACCGCACGCTGGACATGTCGCGCTTCGACGTCGGCGGGCTGCACAGCAACGGCCTGCCCAACCAGATGACGGCCTTCTTGTTCAGCGATCGGGGCATCTACCGGCCGGGCGACACGATCCACGTCGGCGCGGTCGTGAAGGCCGCGAACTGGGCGGCGAGCGCGAAGGACCTGCCGGTCGAGGTGGAGGTCACCGACGCGCGCGGCCTGTCCGTGCGGCGGCAGACGCTGGTCGTCGGCGCGAGCGGCGCGCTCGAGATCACGCACGCGACGCAGGAGAGCTCGCCCACCGGCGACTGGACGATCACGGTGAGCCTGCCGCGCCGCACGAGCCCCGGCGCGCCCGATGCCCCGGCGCAGGTGCTCGGCTCGACCACCGTCAAGGTGCAGGAGTTCATGCCCGACCGCACGAAGGTCGCCGCGCACCTGACCGCCGAGCGCGCCGAAGGCTGGGTGAGCCCCGCGAACCTGGGCGTGGACGTCGACGTGCAGAACCTGTTCGGCACGCCGGCGCAGCACCGCCGCGTCGACGCGACGATGACGCTGTCGCCGACCTGGCCGTCGTTCGCGGCCTATCCCGACTACGCGTTCTTCGAGGGCCGCAACGGCCAGCAGCAGACGGACGACCTCGGCTCGCAGGAGAGCGACACCGACGGCAAGACGCACTTCGACCTGCGGCTGGAGCGCTTCCAGTCCGCGACCTACGAGGCCGTCGTGCTGGTCAAGGCCTTCGAGCCCGAGGGCGGCCGCAGCGTCTCGACCGAGGTGCAGGCGCTCGTGAGCGACCGGCCCTACCTGGTCGGCGTGAAGACGCCCGACTCGCTCGAGTACGTGAGCCGCAACGCCCGCCGCGAGGTGCATGTCATCGCCATCGACCCGAAGGCGCAGCGCATCGCGGTCGACGGGCTCACGCTCGTGCGGCTCGAGCACAAGACGCTGTCGGTGCTGGTCAAGCAGTCCAACGGGCTGTACCGCTACGAGTCGCGGGCCAAGGACGTCACGCTGTCGCAGGTGCCGTTCAGGATCGGCGCGGCCGGTACCGCCCTGGCGCTGGACACGTCGACCCCCGGCAACTTCGGCTACGAGGTGCGCGACGCCACGGGCCTCGTCCTCAACCGGGTCGCCTATGCGGTGGCCGGCGCGGCCAACCTGACGCGCTCGCTCGACCGCAACGCGGAGCTGCAGATCAAGCTCGACAAGACCGACTACCAGCCCGGTGACACCATCGAGCTGAGCGTGCAGGCACCCTACACCGGCGCGGGCCTGATCACGATCGAGCGCGACAAGGTCTACGCCCACGCCTGGTTCAAGGCCGACAAGACGGCGTCGGTGCAGCACATCGTCGTGCCGAAGGACTTCGAGGGCAACGGCTACGTCAACGTGCAGTTCGTACGGGACCCGGCGTCCGACGAGATCTACACCAGTCCGCTCAGCTACGGCGCGGTGCCGTTCGCCACCGGCGTCGAGCGGCGGCGGGCGCACGTGAAGCTCACGGCCAGCGAGAAGGTGAAGCCGGGCGAGACCGTGAAGATGACGCTGACCAGCGACAAGCCCGCCAAGGCCTTCGTGTTCGCGGTCGACGAGGGCATCCTGCAGGTGGCGCGCTACCAGACACCCGATCCGCTCGCGTTCTTCTTCCAGAAGCGCGCGCTCGAGGTCACGACGCTGCAGACCCTTGATCTCGTCCTGCCCGAGTTCGCCAAGCTGATGCACGGCGTCGCGCCGGGCGGCGACGGCGCGAGCGAGGCGGCGCGCCAGCTCAACCCGTTCAAGAGGAAGCGCGACAAGCCGGTGGCCTTCTGGTCGGGGCTGGTGGACGTCAACGGCACGAAGGAATTCAGCTACCCGGTGCCCGACAGCTTCAACGGCCAGCTGCGCGTGATGGCGGTGGTGGTGGACGACGACCACGTCGCGTCCGCCAGCACCAAGGCCATCGTGCGCGGCGACCTCGTGCTGCTGCCCACGGTGCCGGTGTCGATGACGCCCGGCGACCAGGTGGACGTCGGGGTCGGCGTGGCCAACAACATCGCCGGTTCGGGCAAGGACGCGCCGGTCAAGCTCGCGCTGTCGGTGGGCGCCGGGCTGGAGGTGGTGGGCGACGCGCAGCAGGTCCTCAGGATCAGCGAGCGCGGCGAGGCCAGCGCGGTGTTCCACCTGCGCGCGAAGTCCGGCGCGGCGGCGTCGCTGGGCTCGTCGAGCGTGGTCTTCACTGCCACCAGCGGCAAGTCGAGCGCGCGCCTGTCCACCGACACCAGCGTGCGGCCGGCCTCGGCGCTCGTGACGCTGGTGCAGAGCGGCACGGCCATCGGCGGCGGCGAGCTGAAGTCGCAGCTGAACGCATACCCGAACTTCGCGACGAGCGAGCTCTCCGTCTCGAGCACGCCCTGGGCCTTCGCGGCGACGCTGATGCAATACCTGCAGGAGTATCCGTACGGATGCACCGAGCAGATCACGAGCCAGGTCGTCCCGGCCGTGCTGCTCGCGGGCCAGCCGGAGCTCGCGCGCGACATGGCCAAGGCGCGCGCGGGCGCGGGGGCGGCGCCGCTCGACACGAAGGCGGCGATGGATCGCTGGATCGCCCAGCTGCGGGCGCGCCAGTCGGCCGACGGCGGCATCGCGCTGTGGCCCGGCAACGGGCCCGACGAGTTCGCCACGATGTACGCGGTGCAGGTGCTGGTCGAGGCGCGCGAGCGCAAGCTGCCGGTGCCGGCCGACCTCGTCGCCAAGGCGGACCAGTTCCTCCAGGCGCGCCTCGGCTCGGCGACCGCCAGCGGCGGCTGGGCATGGCGCACGCAGGCGGAGATGGCCTGGGTGCTGACGCGCCAGGGCATCCAGGTGCCGGCGGCGCTCGCCAACCTGCGCCGCGTCGCGGCGACGCAGAAGACGCCCACCGACATCGGCAACGCCTACCTCGCCGCGAGCTTCCAGGCGATCAAGCAGGATGCCGCCGCGCGCGAGCTGTTCCAGCCGGTGTGGGACGACCTCGTCGCCCGCAGCCGCGCGCACGCGCCGCGCACGGCCTGGGAGTGGTACGACGATCCGCTGTCGCACGACGCGACGGTGCTCTACCTCGCCGCGCACTGGTTCCCGAAGTCGCTGCAGCAGCTTCCCGCCTCGACCTGGGAGACGATGTCGAAGATGATCGGCAACGGCTGGTACGACAGCCATTCGACCGCGAGCACGCTGCTGGCCGTCGACGGCTATGCGCAGGCCGCCGCGGCGTCGGCCCGCGGGCAGCTCAAGGCGAGCGTCGTCGATGCGCAGGGCAAGGTGCAGCCGCTGCCGCTGCTGGGCGAGCTGCGCACGATGGCCAAGGCCGCCGTGCCGCCCGCGGCCGCGGCGGTGCGCCTGGCCAACGGCGGCGACCTGCCCGTCTTCTACGGCTGGGCGCAGACCGGCTACGAGCGCAACCTGCCCGAGACGGCGAACTACCACGGCATCGAGATCACGCACGTGATCCTCGACGACAAGGGCAAGGCGATCACCGAGGCGAAGATCGGCGACGAGGTGACCGTGCAGGTGACGGTGCGCTCGACCGACCGCGACACGGTCAACCAGGTGGCGCTCGTGGACGTGCTGCCCGGCGGCCTCGAGCCCGTGCTGCAGCCCGACGCCGCGCCCCAGGCCGGCGACCAGGGCGACGGCGGGCAGGGCGGCGACCAGGATGGCGGCGCCCAGCCCGCGTGGCGCCGCCGCCTCGGCGGCACGGGCACCTGGGCGCTGGACTACGCCGACGTGCGCGAGGATCGCGTGATCTTCTTCGGCAACATCGACCGCAGCGCGCGCACCATCACGTACAGGGCGCGCGCGACCAACACCGGCCAGTTCGCCCACCCGGCGGCCTATGCCGAGGCGATGTACGAGCGACGCCTGTACGGCCGCTCGGCGGCGGGCCACTTCGCGGTCGCGCCGGTGGCGAAGAAGTAGCGGCGGGGCGCGCGGAAGGTCGTCGCGATGTCTGCCTCGAGCATCGCCGCTGCCGTGCGTGCGGGCGTGTCCCGCGTCGCGCGCGCGTGGCCATGGCTCGTCGCCGCGGCGCTCGTGCTCGTGGGCCTGCGCCTGTGGCCGCATGCGCCGCTGCGCGAGCGGCTGGGCAGCTCGACGCAGGTGCTCGCCGCCGACGGGAGGCTCATGCGGCTGGCGCTCGCCGGCGACCAGCAGTACCGCCTGTGGACGCCGCTGGACCGCATCGCGCCCGTGCAGGTCGAGGCCGTGCTGCTGTACGAGGACCGCGGCTTCTGGCACCACCCCGGCATCGACCCCCTGGCGCTCGCGCGCGGTGCGTGGAACAGCGCGTTCGGCGCGCGGCGCGAGGGCGGCTCGACGATCACGATGCAGCTCGCGCGGCGCCTGTACCGCATCGACAGCCGCACGCTGCGCGGCAAGGCGCTGCAGGTCGCGGCCTCGCTGTGGCTGGAGGCGCGCTACGGCAAGCGCGAGCTGCTCGAGGCCTACCTGAACTGCGCACCCTACGGCGGCAACATCGAGGGCGTGGGCGCGGCGAGCCTGATCTACTTCGGCCATCCTGCGGCCACGCTCACGCTGCCCGAGGCGCTGACGCTGGCGGTGATCCCGCAGAATCCGCTCAAGCGGCTCGCGACCGCGGGAGCGCGCCCCGACGAGCCGGCCGCGGGCGCCGGCGCCGCGCCTTCCGCCGCCCA
>DASVLN010000780.1:0-5571 GCA_036384855.1 Burkholderiaceae bacterium
CGGGCCAGGTCGCACGGCCGGTCAGCACGTCGAGCGCACGCCAGTCGGGGCGGGTCGCCCAGTCGGCCGGAAGGCCCAGCAGGGTGGCGCAGTCCTCGCTCGTCGCCACCCAGTGCGGGTCGGGGAAGGGCGCTGCGGGCAGTTCGGTGCCGAACGCGTGCCGGCGCGGGGCCGCGACGGGCGCGGGCGCGGGGGCGGTCTCGGCATCGCGGCGCACGTCGGGCGTCGCGTCGGCGAACGCGGCGAAGCGGTTGATCCAGTGCCACGCGGGCGGGCCGGCGTCTGTCGTGGAGGCGACATCGGCGGCGGCGGTCGGGAAGCTGTCGGTCATCCGCGTCAGTCTAGCCAGCCGGCTCGCCGGGCACGTCGAAGGGGCTTACAGTTGCCCGGCAGGCGGCGCGAGGGTGCCGCGACGACGAAGGAGACAAGGCATGAGCGTCCTCATGGGCCAGATGATGAAGCAGCCGCTGACGGTGTCCTCGCTGATCCGCCACGCGCAGCGCCACGCGGGCGACGTCGAGGTGGTCTCCAAGCGCTGCGAGGGCGACCTCCACCGCAGCAACTGGGCCGGCGTCGCCGACCGCGCGCGCCGCTTCGCGCAGGCGCTGGACGCGCTGGGCGTCGCGCCGGGCGAGCGCGTCGGCACGCTGGCCTGGAACGGCCATCGCCACGTCGAGATCTACTACGGCAGCTCCGGCTCGGGCCGCGTCTGCCACACGGTCAACCCACGCCTGTTCCCGGAGCAGATCGAGTGGATCGTCAACGACGCCGAGGACGCGGTGCTGTGCTTCGACCTCGGCTTCCTGCCGCTGGTCGAGAAGCTCGCGCCGCACCTGAGGAGCGTGCGCCATTTCGTGCTGATGTCCGACGCCGCGCACCTGCCGGCGGCGAGCGCGATCCCCGGCCTCGTCGCGTTCGACTCGCTGCTCGACGCCCAGGACGGCGACTACGCGTGGCCGGCGCTGGACGAGGACGTCGCCGCGACGCTCTGCTACACCTCGGGCACGACGGGCAACCCGAAGGGCGTCCTCTACAGCCACCGCTCCATCGTGCTGCACTCGTACGCCGCCGCGCTGCCCGACGCGATGAACTGCTCGACGCGCGACGTGATCCTGCCGATCGTGCCGATGTTCCACGTCAACGCCTGGGGCATCCCGTACACCGCCGCCATGATCGGCGCCAAGCTGGTGATGCCCGGGCCGCACCTGGACGGCGCCTCGCTGTACGAGCTGTTCGAGTCCGAGGGCGTGACCTTCAGCGCCGGCGTGCCCACCGTCTGGCTCGGGCTGCTCACCTACATGAAGTCCAAGGGGCTGCGCTTCAGCACCTTCAGGCGCACGGTGATCGGCGGCTCGGCCTGCCCGCCGGCCATGATGCGCACGCTGCAGGACGACTACGGCGTCGAGGTCATCCACGCCTGGGGCATGACGGAGATGTCGCCCCTGGGGACGCTGTGCAAGCTGCAGTCCAAGCACCTGCAGCTGCCGCTCGAGCAGCAGCGCAAGCTGCTCGAGACGCAGGGCCGGGTCATCTACGGCGTCGACATGGCCATCATCGACGACGAGGGCCGCTCGCTGCCGTGGGACGGCCAGGCCGCGGGCAACCTGGTCGTGCGCGGGCCGTGGGTGCTGGAGCGCTACTTCAAGTCCACGGAGTCGCCGCTGGTGGCGGTCGACGGGGAGCCGGGCTGGTTCCCGACCGGCGACGTCGCGGCCATCGACGCCGACGGCTTCATGACCATCACCGACCGCAGCAAGGACGTCATCAAGTCCGGCGGCGAATGGATCAGCTCGATCGAGCTCGAGAACATCGCCGTCGCCCATCCCGCGGTGCACGAGGCCGCGGTGATCGCCTGCAAGCATGCGAAGTGGGACGAGCGGCCGCTGCTGGTGGTCGTGCTCAAGCCGGGCGCGAGCGCCACGCGCGAGGAGTTGCTGGGCTTCTTCGAGGGCAAGGTCGCGAAGTGGCAGGTGCCCGACGACGTCGCCTTCGTCGCGGAGCTGCCCCACACGGCCACCGGCAAGCTGCAGAAGCTCAAGCTGCGCCAGCAGTTCCGCGACCACGTGCTGCCCGCCTGAAGGGGCGCCGGTCCGGGCCGCAGGTCGCGCGGGCGCATGTCGCCGGTGCGACATAGCCCCGGGTAGTCCCGGAAACGGCGCGCGCGACCGGCGCGGTACCGTATCGTCCGCCAGTCCGACAACGACCGGCGGACGCGCCGCGTGCGCGCGCCGCCGCAGCCCAGGAGACAGACATGACGCTTCCCCGCAAGCCGCGCGCGCTCGCCGCGCGCCTCGTCCTGGCCGGCCTCGCGGCGCACGGCGGCGCCGCCTTCGCGCAAAAGGGCGAGACCGTGCGCATCGCCTGGATCGACCCGCTGTCGGGCCTGATGGCGCCGATCGGCGAGAACGAGGTGAAGTCGTTCCAGTACGTCGCCGGCATCGTCAACCAGGGCAACGCCGCGGGCGTGAAGTTCGAGATCGTGCCGATCGACAACAAGCTGAGCCCCGCCGAGACGGTCAACGGCCTGAAGTCGGCGATCGACCAGGGCATCCGCTACGTGACGCAGGGCGACGGCTCGTCGGCCGCGGCGGCGCTGCTGGACGCGGTCAACAAGCACAACGAGCGCGAGCCCGGCAAGGAGGTGCTCTACCTGAACTACGCCGCGGTCGACCCCGACCTGACGAACGGCAAGTGCAGCTACTGGCACTTCCGCCTCGACGCCGACACGTCGATGAAGATGGAAGCGCTGACCACCTTCATCAAGGCGGACAAGTCGATCCGCAAGGTCTACATCATCGGCCAGAACTACGCCCACGGCGTGCAGGTGGCCAAGTTCGCGAAGGCCGACCTCGCGGTCAAGCGGCCCGACATCCAGATCGTCGGCGAGGACCTGCACCCGCTCGCCAAGGTGACCGACTTCGCGCCCTACGTGGCCAAGATCAAGGCCTCGGGCGCGGACACGGTGATCACCGGCAACTGGGGCTCCGACCTCGCGCTGCTGGTCAAGGCCGCCGGCGAGGCGGGGCTGAACGTGCGGTTCTTCACCTACTACGCGAACAACTCGGGCACGCCCACCGCGCTCGGCGCCGCGGCCGCGGGGCGGGTGTACTACGTGGGGTATGGCCATTCCAACATGGGCGGCCCGATCCGCAAGATGCAGGACGATTTCAAGAAGAAGTTCAACGACGACTTCTACGTCACCGACCTCTACACGGAGCTGCAGCTGCTGTCCGAGGGGATGGCGCGCGCGAAGTCCACCGACCCGGTCAAGGTCGCGGCCGCGCTCGAGGGCCTGAAGCTGAAGAGCTACAACGGCGACATCGAGATGCGCAAGAGCGACCACCAGCTGCAGCAGGGCCTGTACATCTCGGTCTGGCAGAAGACCGACGCGAAGAACCCGTACTCGGTCGAGAACACGGGCTACACCTTCGCGCCCGTGGCGGCCTACGATGCCTACGTCGCGAGCACGCCGACGTCCTGCCAGATGAAGCGTCCGTCCTGAGCGCCCGATCCCGCGCGTGGACCAGGTCGCCATCAACCTGCTCAACGGCCTCAGCTCGGGGCTGCTGCTGTTCATGCTCAGCGCCGGGCTGACGCTGATCTTCAGCATGATGGGCGTGCTGAACTTCGCGCACGCGGGCTTCTACATGCTCGGCGCGTACCTGGGCTGGTCGGCGGCCCACCTGGTGGGCTTCTGGGGCGCGCTGGTCGTCGCGCCGCTGGCGGTGGGCGTGCTCGGCGCGGCATTCGAGCGCAGTTGCCTGCGCCGCGTGCACCGGCACGGGCATGTGGCGGAGCTGCTCGTGACCTTCGGGCTGGGCGTGCTGATCCTCGAGGTCGTGCAGCTGGTCTGGGGCCGCTCGGCGCTCGCGTTCCCGCCGCCGCCCGCGCTCGCGGGGCCGGCGTTCACGATCGTGCAGGCGCCCGGGCACGGGCTCGCGCTCGTCGCCGGCCGCGCCGACGCGTCGACCTGCGCCGCCGCGGCCTGCACCACCTTCCCCGCCACCCGTGCCTTTATGATGGCGATGGCGCTGGCCATGCTCGCGGCGCTGTGGGCGCTGCTCACGCGCACGCGCGTCGGGCTCGTGATCCAGGCCGCGCTCACGCATCCGGAGATGACGGAGGCGCTGGGCCACGACGTGCCGCGCGTGTTCATGCTCGTGTTCGGCGCCGGCAGCGCGCTCGCCGGACTGGCCGGCGTGATCGGCGGCGCGACCTTCGTCACCGAGCCGCAGATGGCCGCGGCCATCGGCTCGATCCTGTTCGTCGTGGTGGTCGTCGGCGGTACCGGCTCGCTGGTCGGCGCGTTCGTCGGCTCGCTGCTGATCGGGCTGCTGCAGACGATGCCGCTGACGATCGACAAGTCCTTCGCCGACCTCGCGGCGAGCGCCGGCTGGCGGCTCTCGCCCGAGGGCGCGCTGTACCCGCTCGCCCGGCTGACGCTGGCGCAGGTCGCGCCCATCCTGCCGTACCTGCTGCTCGTGCTCGTGCTGCTGGTGCGACCGCGCGGCCTGTTCGGGAAGCGCGATGGCTGAGGCGCGACCGTTCCACTTCCGGCCGCTCGCCGCCGCGCGCTGGGCGACCTGGGGCGGCTACGCGCTGGTGCTCGCGGTCGCGCCGCTCGTCTTCCGGGGCAGCCTCGCGCAGTCGCTCCTGACGCAGATGGGCATCGCGATCATCGCCTGCCTGTCGTACAACATCCTGCTCGGGCAGGGCGGCATGCTCAGCTTCGGGCATGCGGTCTACAGCGGGATCGGCGGCTTCGCGGCGATCCACGTGCTCGCGCGCATCGGCGCGGGCGGCTCGCACCTGCCGGTGAGCCTGGTGCCGCTGGTCGGCGGGGCCGCGGGGCTCGCGAGCGCGGCGGCGCTGGGCTGGGCGGCGACGCGCAAGTCCGGCACGACCTTCGCGATGATTACGCTGGGCATCGGCGAGCTCGCGTGGGCGATGGCGCCGATGCTGCCGGAGTTCTTCGGCGGCGAGGGCGGCGTCACGGCCGACCGCACCGCCGGGCCAGCGGTGCTGGGCGTCACCTTCGGGCTGCAGCGCCAGGTCTGCTGGCTGGTCGCCGGCTACTGCTTCGCCTGCACCGCGCTGATGTTCGCGTTCACGCGCACGCCGCTCGGGCGGCTGCTGAACGCGGTGCGCGACAACCCGGAGCGCGTCGCCTTCATCGGCGTCGACCCGCAGCACGTGCGCTGGCTCGCCTTCACGATCGCGGGCGGCTTCGCGGGCATCGCGGGCGGCCTGGCCGCGCTCAATTTCGAGCTCGCGACCGCCGAGGTGCTCGGCGCGCCGCGCTCGGGCGCCTACCTCCTGTTCACGTTCATCGGCGGCTCGTCGGCGTTCTTCGGCCCGATCCTCGGCGGCGTGCTGATGGTGCTCGCGACGGTGGTGCTGTCCGGCCTCACGCAGGCCTGGCTGCTGTACCTCGGCCTCACCTTCCTGGTGATGGTGATGGCGGCGCCCGGCGGCCTGGCGAGCCTGGTGCTCGCCAACCTGCGCCTGGCCGCGCACGGGCGGCTGCGCCCGCTGCTGCCGGGCTACGCCGCGCTCTCGGCCGCGTCGGCG
>DASVLN010000781.1:0-11870 GCA_036384855.1 Burkholderiaceae bacterium
CGCGGTGCTGCCCGCGGGCAAGCGCCTCGACCTGCGCTACGAGCTCGTGCCCACGCGCCGCGGCCGCGTGCCGTTCGAGCCCGCCGCGCTGCGCGTGCGCTCGCGCCTGGGGCTGGCGGAGCTGCAGCTGCGCGTCGGCGCGGCGCAGTCGCTGCAGGTCTACCCGAACTTCGCGGCGCTCGCGCGCTACGCCTGGCTCGCGGGCGACCGCCGGCTCGCCGAGATCGGCATCAAGACCTACATGGCGCGCGGCGCCGGCACCGACTTCAAGCAACTCGGCGAGTACGTGCCCGGCATGCCCACGCGCCACATCGACTGGAACGCGTCGATGCGCCACCGCCGCCCCGTCGTGCGCGAGTTCCAGGACGACCGCGACCAGTCGGTGATGTTCCTGCTCGACTGCGGCCGCCGCATGCGCGCCGACGAGGGCACGGCGAGCCGCCCGTCCGCCGCGGGCGCGGCCGCGACGACGAGCGACGGCAGCCACTTCGACCAGGCCCTCAACGCCGCGATGCTGCTGGCCTACGTCGCGCTCAAGGACGGCGACGCGGTCGGCGCGATGACCTTCGGCCACGAGCCCTCGCAGCAGCGCCACTTCGCGCCCGCGAAGGGCATGGCCGCGCTCAACACGCTGGTCGCGCGGCTGCATGACATCGAGCCGAGCGCCATGCACTCCGACTACCTGGCCGCCGCGCGCGAGCTGATGCTGCGGCTGCCGCGGCGCTCGCTCGTCGTGGTGCTGACCAACTTCCGCGACGAGGACGGCGAGGAGCTCGCCGCCGCGCTGCGGCTGATGCGCACGCGCCACCTCGTGCTGCTCGCGAGCCTGCGCGAGACCGTCGTCGCCGAGATCGCCGGCCAGCCGCTGGACGAGCCGCGCGCCGTCGCGGAGGTCGCCTCCGCGCACTGGTTCGAGCGCTCCCGCGCCGCCGGATTCCGCCGCTTGGCCGGCCGCGACCAGCTCCTCATCGACGTCGAGCCGGCCCGGCTCGCCGCGGCGCTGGTCAACCGCTATCACGCAGTCAAGCGGGCGCGGCTGCTCTGAGCGCGCGTTCCGGGCCGCAAATGCCTGGTTTCGACGCCGGGCCCCCTCAAGCGGGCCGCCTACAATCGAGCGCACCCCGGCCACAGATGCCCCGTCGCGCGGAAGACGTCCTTTCGCGTGCGGCGGACTCGCTTTCCCCGGCCAATCCCGGCAAATCCTCCAACGAGCCCGTCATGTCCGATCTCGCCAAGTCCTTCGAACCCGCCGCCATCGAGGCCCGCTGGGCGCCGCTGTGGGAAGGCAGCGGCATCTACGAGCCCACGCTGGATCCGGCCAGGCCGTCGTTCTCGATCCAGCTGCCGCCGCCCAACGTCACGGGCACGCTGCACATGGGCCACGCGTTCAACCAGACCATCATGGACTCGCTGACGCGCTACCACCGCATGCGCGGCTTCAACACGCTGTGGGTGCCGGGCACCGATCACGCGGGCATCGCGACGCAGATCGTGGTCGAGCGCCAGCTGCAGGACAAGGGCCAGTCGCGCCAGGAGCTGGGCCGCAAGAATTTCGTCGCCCGGGTGTGGGAGTGGAAGCAGGAGTCGGGCTCGACCATCACGCGCCAGATGCGCCGCATGGGCGACTCCGTGAGCTGGCAGCGCGAGTACTTCACGATGGACGAGAAGCTCTCGCGCACCGTGACCGAGACCTTCGTGCGCCTGTACGAGGAAGGCCTGATCTACCGCGGCAGCCGCCTCGTGCACTGGGACCCGCAGCTGAAGTCGGCGGTCTCCGACCTCGAGGTGAACAGCGAGGAGGAGGACGGCTTCCTGTGGCTGATCCGCTATCCGCTGGCCGACGGCTCCGGCAGCCTCACGGTGGCGACGACGCGGCCCGAGACCATGCTGGGCGACACCGCGCTGATGGTCAATCCCGAGGACGAGCGCTACGCCGCGCTGGTCGGCAAGATGGTGGTGCTGCCGCTGGTGGGCCGCGAGATCCCGGTCATCGCCGACGCCTATGTCGACCGCGAGTTCGGCACCGGCGTCGTGAAGGTCACGCCGGCCCACGACGAGAACGACTACGCGGTCGGGCAGCGCCACGGCCTGCCCATCATCGGCGTGCTGACGCTGGACGCGAAGATCAACGAGAACGCGCCCGAGCAGTACCGCGGCCTCGACCGCTTCGTCGCGCGCAAGCGCGTGGTGGCGGACCTGGAGGCGGCGGGGCTGCTGGTCGAGGTGCGCAAGCACAAGCTGATGGTGCCGCGCTGCGAGCGCACCGGCCAGGTGATCGAGCCGATGCTGACCAACCAGTGGTACGTCGCCGTGACCAAGCCGGGCGCGGACGGCAGCTCGATCGCGGACAAGGCGATCCGGGCGGTGTCCTCGGGCGAGGTGAAGTTCTATCCCGAGCAGTGGGTCAACACCTACAACCACTGGATGAACGACCTGCAGGACTGGTGCATCTCGCGCCAGCTGTGGTGGGGCCACCAGATCCCGGCCTGGTACGCCGACGACGGCCGCATCTTCGTTGCCCGCGACGACGCCGAGGCGCGCGCGAAGGCCGAGGCCGCCGGCTACACCGGCCCGCTCGTGCGCGACGAGGACGTGCTCGACACGTGGTACTCGTCGGCGCTCGTGCCGTTCTCCACGCTCGGCTGGCCGGAGAAGACGCTGGAGCAGGAGCTCTTCCTGCCGTCGTCGGTGCTCGTGACCGGCTACGACATCATCTTCTTCTGGGTCGCCCGGATGATCATGATGACGACGCACTTCACCGGCAAGGTGCCGTTCCGCGACGTCTACATCCACGGCCTGGTGCGCGACTCGCAGGGCCAGAAGATGTCCAAGTCGGAAGGCAACGTGCTCGATCCGGTCGACCTGATCGACGGCATCGCGCTCGAGCCGCTGCTGGACAAGCGCGTCGTCGGCCTGCGCCGGCCCGAGACCGCGCCCAAGGTGCGCGAGGCGACGAAGAAGGAGTTCCCGGAAGGCATCCCGGGCTATGGCGCCGACGCGCTGCGCTTCACGTTCGCGGCGCTCGCGAGCCTCGGCCGCAACATCAACTTCGACTCCAAGCGCTGCGAGGGCTACCGCAACTTCTGCAACAAGCTCTGGAACGCCACCAAGTTCGTGCTGATGAACTGCGAGGGCGAGGACTGCGGCATCCTGGAAGGCGATCCGAAGCAGTGCCCGCCGGGCCACAACGCCTTCAGCCAGGCCGACCGCTGGATCACGAGCGAGCTGCAGCGCACCGAAGCCGCGGTGGCCCAGGGCTTCGCGGACTACCGGCTCGACAACGTCGCCAACGCGATCTACCAGTTCGTGTGGACGGAGTTCTGCGACTGGTACCTGGAGATCGCCAAGGCCCAGCTCGCCGACGCCAAGGCCGCGGGCGACATCGCGCGCCAGCGCGGCACGCGCCGCACGCTGGTGCGCACGCTGGAGACGGTGCTGCGCCTGCTGCACCCGATCACGCCCTTCGTGACCGCGGAGCTGTGGGAGACCGTCGCCCCGATCGCGGGCCGCGCGCCGGCGGCGGGCCAGACCATCGCGACCGCGTCCTACCCCGTCGCGCAGCTCGAGCGCATCGACGAGGCGGCCTGCGCCTGGGTCGCGCAACTCAAGGCGGTGGTCGGCGCATGCCGCAGCGTGCGCAAGCAGATGAACCTGTCCGACGCCGAGCGCATGCCGCTGCTGACGCATGGCGACGCCGCGTTCGTCGAGGCTGCCGCACCACTGCTGAAGGCGCTCGCCAAGGTCAGCGAGGTGCGCGTGATCGCCGACGAGGCGGCGTTCACCGAGCAGACGAAGCTCGCCCCCGTCGCGGTCGAGGGCGCCCTGCGCCTCGCGCTGCACGTCGAGATCGACGTCGAGGCCGAGCGCGCGCGCCTGGCCAAGGAGGTCGCGCGACTGGACGGCGAGATCGTCAAGGCCAACGCCAAGCTGGCCAACGAGAACTTCGTCGCCCGCGCCAAGCCCGAGGTCGTGGAGCAGGAGCGCGCGCGGCTCGCGAGCTTCGTCGAGACGCTGGCGCGCGTGAAGGCGCAACTGGCGCAGTTGGGCGGCTGAGGCGCGCGGGCGCGCGCAGCCTCGCGCGCGCACGCCTCACGCGCCCGCGTCCGCGAAGGTTCTCAGCCCTCGAGCGGCACGTTCGCGAGCATCACCTGCAGCGCCACCAGCGTCTGCCCGTGCAGGCGCTCCAGGCGCGCTGCCTTGGCTTCGTCGACGACGACGTGGCCGTTGGCGTCGTGCGCGAAGGGCTGGCCGAGGATCGCGGCCATGTCGAGCGGGTAGAAGCTCATGTCGCCGTACGGGCGCTTCCCGTCGACCGCAGGCATCGGCCAGAGCTCGGGCGCTTCGATCCCGAGGATCTCGCGCGCGTCCTGCTCGTCGACCGGACGCCAGTTGGCGGCGCGCAGCAGGGCGAGGTGCTCGACGCTCAGGTCGAAGCAGCCATCGGCCTCGACGCCCAGGGTGCCGGCATGCGCGCCAAGCCAGGCGAGCGTCTCGGGCGGCACGGCGTAGCGGCCGGGCGCGCAGGCGACGCCGCCAGCGAGCAGGCCCGGCAGGAGCCGCCCGGTCTCGACCAGCCGGCGCAGCGCGAGGCGCTCGTCCGTCGTCTGCAACAGGCGGGCGGCGAGGCCCGCGACGGGGCCGTCGCCCCGCAAGGGACGCACCGCGTCGATGTCAGGCGCGCCGCTCTCGACCGGCGACCAGCCCACGCGAAGCCCGCGCATGATGGCGCGGTGCTCGCGCAGCGGCGTCGGCGCGGGCGCGGCGAAGACCTCGGCGATGACCTCGCGGCGCAGCGCCGCTGCCGACGTCTCACGCGACACCGCGCATCCTCCTGCCGCGAGCGCGAACATCGAGGCGACGACGGCGCGCCGGCTGGCCATGGCTCATCGCCGCCGCAGGAAGTGGATGTACTCCGCCGCCACCTGCTGCTGCTCGACCAGCTCGTTGCCGGTCTGGCGCGCGAAGGCCTGGAAGTCGCGGGTGGAGCTGGGGTCGGTCGCGACGACCTTGAGGATCTCGCCCGATTGCATGTCCGCCAGCGCCTTCTTCGCCTTCAGGATGGGCAGCGGGCAGTTCAGGCCGCGGGTATCGATTTCCTTGTTGGCATCCATGGGCGGGACCTCGTGAAGGCGGCCATTATCCCCTGCCGTCCGCGGGCGCGCTGCCCGGGTCGACGGCGTCGCGCGACTGCGCCTCGCGGGTCGCCCAGTCCATGAAGCGGGGCTCGTAGCCGCGCGCGCGCAGCCACTCGGCCATCGCGTAGCCGGTGCCCGCCGGCCAGCAGACGATGTCGCCCGGTTCGAACAACTTGTACTCGGCGAGCTCCGGCGACAGGGCGATCTCGCCGTGCGCGACCACGTGGTACGCGACGATCACCTGGTTCATGCGCTGGAAGTCCCAGACGCCGACCAGCTTCACTGATTCGGCCACGAGGTTCGTCTCCTCGCGCACCTCGCGCGCGATGCCGTCCTCGGGCGTCTCGCCCGCCTCCATGAAACCGGTGATGAGCGCGAACCGGCGCCCCGGCCACGCGGCGTTGCGCGCGAGCAGGACGCGGCCGCCGCGGTCGCTGCACTCGACGATGGCCGCGAGCACCGGCGTCGGGTTGTTCCAGTGCGTGAAGCCGCAGTTGGCGCAGCGCAGCCGCTCCTTCGGGCCGCCGTCCTCGGGCAGCGTGATCGGCGCCAGCGCGTGCGCGCACTGCGGGCAGAACTTCCAGTCGACGCCGCTCATGGACGCGCGCTCAGGCCGGGAACACGCCGGTGGACAGGTAGCGGTCGCCGCGGTCGCAGACGACGAACACGATGGTCGCGTTCTCGAGCCGCTGCGCGACCTGCAGCGCGGCCCAGCAGGCCCCCGCTGCCGAGATGCCGCCGAACAGCCCTTCCTCGCGCGCGAGGCGGCGCGCCATCTCCTCGGCATCGTCCTGCGTGACCTGGATCGTCTCGTCCACGCGCGAGGGTTCGTAGATCTTCGGCTGGTACGCCTCGGGCCACTTGCGGATGCCCGGGATGCGCGAGCCTTCCGCCGGCTGCGCGCCGAGGATGCGGATCGCCGGGTTCTTCTCCTTCAGGAAGCGCGAGACGCCCGTGATCGTGCCGGTCGTGCCCATGGCGCTCACGAAGTGCGTGACCTGGCCCTCGGTGTCGGCCCAGATCTCCGGGCCCGTGGTCTCGTAGTGGATGCGCGGGTTGTCGGGATTGGCGAACTGGTCGAGCACCAGCCCCTTGCCGTCGGCCTGCATCTGCAGCGCGAGGTCGCGCGCGTATTCCATGCCGCCCGACTTCGGCGTGAGGACGAGCTCCGCGCCATACGCCTTCATCGTCTGCACGCGCTCGACCGACAGGTCCTCCGGCATCACCAGCACCATGCGGTAGCCCTTGATCGCCGCCGCCATCGCCAGCGCGATGCCGGTATTGCCGGAGGTCGCCTCGATCAGCGTCGCGCCGGGCTGGATCTGGCCGCGCTCCTCGGCGCGGCGGATCATCGACATCGCCGGCCGGTCCTTCACCGAGCCCGCCGGGTTGTTGCCCTCGAGCTTGCCCAGGATGACGTTGCCGCGCGCGGCGACCTCCGCGGGCACGACGCGCTGCAGGCGCACGAGCGGCGTGCGGCCGATGGCGTCTTCGAGGGTGAGGTACTTCGGCATGGCGGCTCGCAGCGGGATCGTGGTCGGGGAAGCCCGCATTGTGGCAGTGCCGTCCAACCCGCGCGTTCGTCATGTGATAATCCGCCCTCCCCGCGCATCCCCTGCGCGACGGGCCTCGGTGGCGTAATCGGTAGCCGCGACGGACTCAAAATCCGTTCTCGAAAGGGGTGTCGGTTCGAGTCCGACCCGAGGCACCAGGCGACCAATTCGTCTTCAGAATCAACGGCTTGCGGCAACTACGCTGGCAAGCCCTTTTGTTTTGGCGACCCGCCTCCAGTTTGGTTTCGGCTGTCCGTTGCCAGTCTGGTGCCAGTTTGAGCCGGATGCCGTTGGACGGTCAGCGGCCACGCGGCTCTCTAGCCGAAACTCGCGGCCGGCCAGTTTGCGGCTTGCCGTGCGCGAGCGCCGGAAGCGCCGCTGAAATCGTTCGATCCGCGCGTTCCGAGAGCATCGGGTCGATCCGCCGCAACTCCGCGATCAGCTCTGCCTGCGTCAAGCCGAAGACGTAGCGGCCACCCTCGTCCGCAACGAGGCCCCGCTCCGAAGCGAGCGCATCCACTGCGGCACGAATCCGCTGGAACAGCCGGCCACCCACCGTGCGCTGGCGCTCTTTTGGCGACAACCGCCGTATGACGTTGGGCACGCGGCCCCAACGGGTGCGCACACCCTTGGCGACCTCGAACACTTCCTGCGCCACGACCTTCCAGTGATGCACGAAGTTGACCTGGACACCCAACTGAAGGCTCGCTTCGTACTCGAAGGCCAGCGGGATGTGCCAGGTGGACTCCGAGGGAATCGGCGCGCAGCGGATCGGCACGGCCGAATCTCCGTCACGCCAGCAAAGCCAAGCCACCTGACGGCCGTGCTGCCAGCGGGCGCACCTCCAGGCGTTGTGAGCCTCCCAGAACCTGCGATGGACGGGAAGTTTGAACTGCGTCGCCCAACGAATCCACCCGTGGACGTTCAGCGGATACAGATACTTTGCCGCGTCAGTGTCCGCGAGCGGAAGCAGCATCGGCCGAATGGACATGTCTACGACTGGAGCTCGTCCCGCAAACATAACCGAATGCGCGACGAGCCAGCGGTTGTACTTCTTGCGTATGCGGTCGAGCACCTTACGCCTCGCAGGTGACGGGCTTAAAGCTTTGCTCTCGGGCCGTCCAACGAACCGGTCATCACTCGACTCGCCCCATTCAAACGAATCGTCCGTCTCCATCCACTCGCGCTCTTGCTCATCGGCCTGCGCCGCCTCGTCCGCAAGCATCTCCTCGAAGGACTTGCGATCGCTGCTCGGCTGATCACATGGCGCCTCCCCCGTGGAGAGCATCCATATGGCATCGAGCGCGCTCCAGTTCTGTTCGTCGAAGAACGCCACGTCCTGTGGTTCAAACGTGCTCAAGACGTCTTCGAGCTGCGGCCCCTCGTAGAACGGCGCGCCCTCGGGCCAGATGGCGTTTCGTACCTCCATCGCCTCCGGCGATCGGTCTGGCTCTGAAAGGACGATCTCGGTCAGTCTCTTGATGGCGTTCACATCCTGCATATTCCTGCATATTAAGACAAGCCGATCCTTCGTTCCACGACGTCCGTCGACGTTCGACAACCGAAAGGAATCGCATGATCAGTACCAACCAATGGGCCCAGGCCCACGCCGCGGCCACCGGCACTCGCGTGACGGAGGTCTACCTCCCGAGCGAAGGCTTCATCGACGAGGAAGTGTTCTGCGCGCTCTTGACCGTGAAGCGGTCGACGTTCTGGCAAGGCATCAAGGACGGCCGGTATCCGAAGCCGGTGAAGGTCTCCGCGAGGAAAAACGGCTGGCCGGTGGCCAAAGTGCGCGCTCTGTTCGCGTCCCTGGCCGGTCAAGCGGACGCCATCCACGGCGCCTGAACGGAGGAATCGCACATGGCAAACAAGCAACACGGCGAAAGCGAGATCCTCGCAGCGCTGCGGGAGCGGTATGGGCTGCGCAGGACCAAGGACGGTCTCGTCGCAGAAGTCGACAGTGACGTGGTCAAGCTGTCTGATCGCTTTCATGTCGGCGGCATCGCGCGCGCAGCAGACGGACGGGTGCTCGGGGTCATCCTGCAGGCGGGCAACGGCGGTGCGCGCCGCCTCTGCATCGCACCGTATCAGGCCATCCGCGAGCCGAAGCAGCTCGCCAGCTACTTCGAGTACCTCGGCCTGGTGCCGCCGGCCGAACTGCGCGAGCTGAAAATACTGGCGACCTACATCACGGCGCTGGCCGGCCTGCGGTCCCGGGTCGTCCTCGCGCGCGAAGGTATCCACCAAGTGTCCTGCGACGGGAAGCGCAAGCCCGTGGCCGTCATCGGCCGAGAGGTGATCGGCGCCCCCGCAGACGAATTCCTGGCGCTGCCCTCTTCGGTGTCGTGCTACTCCTCGCAGGGCGATCTGGCCGGATGGCAACGCGGGTTCAAGCCGCTGCTCCTCGCGAATCCCCTCATGACGCTGGCCGCGTGCTTCGCGCTGGCTGTTCCGCTGGGAAGCCTGCTCGGCTTCCCGCTCACCGGGCTCTTGCTGGCAGGCGCCTCCAGCACCGGCAAGACGACGCTGGCGCGCTTCGTCACTTCCACCTTCAGTGCACCGCGCGAGCCTCACCAGTGGTCGGGCACCGCCAACGGCATCGAAGCCCTCGCCGCCCTGCACGCCGACCTGCCGCTCTCGCTGGACGAACTCGGCGCGGGCGACATCCGCCAGACGCTCGCGACGATCTACCGCGTCAGCGGCGGCCGCGCCAAGGCTCGGGCCACCATGACCGGGCAATTGCAGCAAGGCGAGCCGCTGCGCTGCGCACTCTTCGCCACAGGGGAGGCGACCTTGAACCAACAGGCGAACGCGGCAGGCACCGACGTGCGGGCGGGACATGACGTCAGGATGCCCACCATCTGGGTCGACGAAGCGCACGGCGTCTACACGGACATCGGGAAGGCCGCTGACGGGGCCGCGTACGCCGAGCGCGTCGCCATCGCGATGCAGGAAAACTACGGCGTGCTGTTGCCCGCCTTCGTGGGAGCCGTCGTTGGAGACGTCGATGGCGCCCGCGAGACGGCCGAGGGCATGCGCACCGCCATCCTGACGCAGGTCGCCGGCGTCGACGTCCTCCACATGACCGGGGTCGAGCGCCGGGTGCTTACGGCGTTCACGAACTGGGCGATCGCCGGCGAACTGGCAGTGGCCTATGGCGCTCTGCCGCTGAAGGCCGGGGAGCCGGCTGCCGCCATTGCTTACGTGTTCGCGAAGTGGCTCGCACGTTGGCGGGCACTCGCGCAAGGCCCCTCTTTGGCTCCGCTGCGCAACCTGAGTGACTTCTTCAAGCGAAATCACCACCGCTTCGCGCCGATCAAGGACTGGCAGGACAGCGCCTCCGCATCCGGACGCCTGGGCTATCGCCGCGCAACCGCCAGCCACGGCGACCACTTCCTGGTCTTCCGCGATGTGTTCGAGAAGGACGCCGCGCAAAAGCACGGCGTGGATGCGTGCGTCAACGCGCTGCGCGACGCCGGCTTGCTGATCGCCGGCAAGAAGGGCCGAACCCTCCTCGTCCGCATGCCGCGCAGCGAGGACGGTGAACGCATGGCCCTCTACGCGATTCGCGCGAACGTGATGTTCGATACCGAGGAGTGATGTCGGAAGGTCAGTTCCGACAGATGCGAATCACGAGGCGGCGAGCGGGTGTCGGAGTGTCAGTTCCGACAATTCGGCATGACGCGATTTCGAGGTCTGTGCATATCTGCACAGACCACTTCCGCACGCGGCGGCAGCGGCACGTGTGAACTGTATCCACCCACCCTTTCTACCTACCTCTCTGCCACCCGCACATCCACTTTTGCCATTTGCGGATGCGCCACTGCGCCAAAGACCTGCGCGAACGTGCCCGTCACTTCGGTAAATGGCGCAGTGTGCGCGTGCGGCGCATCTTCACCACAAATTCACCTTCGAGGTATCCATGATCGACTACTACGACATCGAACTGAATCAGATTCGGCTCGGCCCGAAAGAATGGCGTCGCATTCCCGGGCACGAAAAGCCCACGCGACCGCCCAATCGCATGCACGTCAAGCTGAAGGAGAAGGGGTGGGCGGCCACGCAAGAAGCCCTGATTCCCCACGATTCGCTCCGTCTCCTCGTCTGTCCGCAAAAGGTGTTGGGGCACTGGAACTGCCACGGCTCCGACGACCTTCGCCAAGTGGTTCTCGACACGGCCCCGGCTATGCTTCGCGCGATGGGCTTGGAGGTGACGCAGGAAATTATGAGTGACCTGGTGCTGGGAAAGTACGGCATCCGAAAGGTGCATATCGCCCACCAGTTCTGGCTCGACGACCGCTGCATTCGCGACTTCCTGCGAGCCGTACGTCGTCGCCTGAACGAATCGCACGAGCCGGTGCCCGTGTTCCGCGGCGACGGCTTCATGATCGGCAACCGCTCGCGCACGGTCGAATACGTCTTCTACGTCAAGCTTCGGGAATTCCTGAAGTACGGCCTCCCCTTCTACCGCGAGCGTCTCGCTCACGAGCGAGCAAAAGGCCGTCCTTACGGCGCCCGAACGGGCCTGGAGCGCGACCTTCAGCGCATCGCAGCCGCCGCAGGCCCGCGTCTCGAGATGCGGTTGGGGGATCACTACTTCCGCAAGAACCGGAATTTCGCTCGCGGCACTGGCTGGGCGGCGGCCACGGCCGATGGCATCTACCAACAGCACCTGCGCAAGCTGGAACTGCCGCCGGTCGTCGAGGCTGCCCCTGCTCGTGTGCGCGCGCGTCAGCGCCTGAAAACCGCGCTGAAGACATACCTCCTCTGGGCCGATGGACACCCGCTGAACGATATCGGCACCAACGTCAAAACCGTTGCCAGCCATCGCAGGATCATTCTCCAGGAACTGGGCTTTGACATCCGCACGCCGGCGAGCGCGGTGTTCGGCGACAACCTGACAGTCGACGCGCGTTCGGTCTTTGACTGGAAGAACCGGGTGCAGGCGGCGAAGGTGGACGTGGACGACCTGTACTGGCTCGGAGACCCGTATGAACCGGCCTACTAGCGGACGCGTCCGCCGCCCCCCCCGGCTGAACTAGGGATGGTCTGCAAAACGTGACACGGAGCGCTGCGCAGCCCTGTTGATGCCACACGTATCGTCAGGTCGCATGTCTGTCGGCCTCGATCAGGCGGCAGCGCAGGCGCTTGGCCCTGTCGCAGGGCGCATTTCAGGCTC